>CANQMA010000024.1 GCA_947624875.1 uncultured Lachnospiraceae bacterium | reverse complement strand
AATTTCAATCTCTTACACAAATTGACATGTAATTTGACTTCCTTGCCACGCATTTCAGGGCTATTTTACATGTCAAAGTATGTTTTTCGCACAGATTGACATGTAATTCCATGTCATTTTTCTATATTTTGAGGCAGTTTTACATGTCAATTTCAATCTCTTACACAAATTGACATGTAATTTGACTTCCTTGCCACGCATTTCAGGGCTATTTTACATGTCAAATTCAATCTTTTGCGCAGATTGACATGTAATTTGACTTCCTTGCCACGCATTTCAGGGCTATTTTACATGTCAAATTCAATCTCTTACACAGATTGACATGTAATTCAACTTCAGCCGCCACACATTCCAGCGCTTTCTTTCTCATCAATTTCAATTTTTGCGCAAATTCTTGCTGTGTTATTTTCCGAAAAACAATTTCTCTGCATTTTTCCCAAGTACAAGCGTTAATTCTTCTTCTGTCAGACCGGAATTTCGGATATCCCTGAGCGCTGTTTTCTGGTCGTACCATGGGCTGTCTGTACCGAACATCACGCGCTCTACTCCCTGTTTTCGTATCATGCGGACAAACTGTTCATCGTTGATGTGAACCGGAAAATCTTTGCGTTGGCATACTGCAGTATCAAAATAAACCGGCAGTCCAATAATTTTTTCCTCAACCTCATCCCATTTACGCCAGCCGCCCATATGTGCCAGTACCAGTTTTTCTGGCTGGATATGTTTCCACAAATTTAACACTTTATCCGGTGTGCAATGTACTGTTTCCGGCAATCCAACATCTTCACCCGCATGTGTCACAATCACCAGATCTTTATTTGCAGCATAATCTATAATCCGAAGATAACGCTCATCATCAAAATCCACCTGCTGATAATCCGGGTGAATTTTAATCCCCTTTAAATCCATTGCCACAATTTCATCTAAGATTTGTTTATAATTTTCACAATCCGGGTGAATCGCTCCCAGACTGAACAGATGGTGCTTTTCCGTATTTTTGTTTAACTCCACCGACAGCCGGTTAATCTTCTCCGGCTGTTTGATATTGGTTGCCACCGGACAGATAATGGAAATATCAATGCCTGCGTCGATGGTCGCATCAGACAAATCCTGGACTGTGCCTGTCCTTGCCGCCTTGACTTCAAACCCCTGTGAGTTTGCAATATCCTGCTCCATTTTCCGGATTGTGCCCTGTGCAATTTTATCAGGGAATGTATGGGAATGAGTATCTATAATCATGATGTTCTCCTGTTATGCTATTTCCTATCTTTTTTCAAAAGTGCGTATGTTCATGTCCACCGTCTTTGGTGAAACGGCATCTCCTGTTATGCTATTTCGTATCCTTTTTCAAAAGCGCGAATGTTCATATCCACCGTCTTTGGCGGCACAGTATTCCGAATAACCTCAATCCACATTTCTTTTGAAAATTCCATATGCTTTGCCGCAACTCCAAGAATAATCACATTAAATACTCTGGAATTTCCAAGTTCCAGCGCCTCTTTCATGGCATCCACCGAAATCACTTGATATTTTTCTTTAAGATGTTTCAAGATGTTCTCCGGATACTCTGCATTGCCCGTCACCACCGGCATCGGATCAATGCGCTGGTCATTGACGATAATGACGCCGTCTTTCTTCAGAAAATGTGCGTAGCGAAGCGCTTCCAACCGTTCAAAGGCAATCAGGACGTCAGCCTGTCCTTCCTCGACAATCGGCTCTGCCACCTGTTCGCCATAACGCACATAGGTCACAACACTGCCTCCGCGCTGCGCCATTCCATGAACCTCTGACAGTTTTACGTCATAGCCTGACGCCACTGTAATGCCGCCTAAAATTCTACTGGTAAGGAGTGTTCCCTGACCGCCTACGCCTACAATCATAATGTTTTTTGTCATAATTATTCACCCCTCTTTTCCAGACGAATCGCATCAAACGGACAGTTGCTCATGCAGAGTCCACAGCCGTTACACATCGTTTTATTAATGGCGATTGTCCCGTCTTTCTTCTTTGTGATTGCCGGGCATCCTGCTTTCAGACACATTCCGCATTTCTTACATTTTTCCGGAATTTCATAACAGATGCCTGCCGATTTATAACTTTTAAGCAGCGCGCATGGAGATTGGGCGATAATGACAGAAACCTCGTCTCTGGCAACTTCTTCCTTGACAATGCGTTCAAATTTTTTGATATCAAACGGATCTGCGACCACAACATGTTTTACGCCCATTGCCTTGCACAATTCATCCAGCAGAACAATATGCGCCTCCTCGCCGGACAATGTTTTTCCGGTTGCAGGGTGATCCTGATGTCCGGTCATTCCGGTCGTGGAGTTGTCCAAAATAATGACGGTTCCGGTCGCTTTATTGTAGACCATATTCATTAACGAATTGACGCCGGTATGTAAGAAAGTGGAGTCTCCAATCACTGCCACCCAGTTTTTGATATAATCTTTTCCTTTTGCTTTTTCCATGCCATGCAGCGTGGAAATGGAAGAGCCCATACACACTGTCGTGTCTACCACGCCGAGCGGATTGACTGCTCCAAGTGTGTAGCAGCCGATATCTCCGGCCGCATGAATCCGAAGCTTTTTCAACACGGAAAATGTCGCCCTATGCGGACAGCCCGGACATAAAATCGGTGGTCTTGCCGGCGCTTCTTCCGGCTTTTCAATCTCGATTTTCTCTCCAAGCAGTTTCTCACGCAGCATATTGGCGCTGTATTCTCCCTGAACCGTAAATAAGTTTTTACCGTCGCATGCAATCCCCATTGCGCGCACTTGCTCTTCAATCACCGGTTCCAATTCTTCTACAATTACAAGGCGGTCCACCTTTGCTGCAAATTCTTCAATTAATTTTTTTGGAAGCGGATGAACCAGTCCGAGTTTTAAGACGGAAGCCTCCGGCAGCACCTCTTTTACATACTGATAAGGAATGCCACTGGTAATAACGCCAATCTTCGTATCGTGATATTCGACCCGGTTGATATCCAATGTGCAGGCGTCTTCCGCCATCTGTTTCAACCGCTGTTCCACAAACACATGCCGCTTAATGGCATTTCCCGGCATCATAACATTTTTTGCAATATTTCTCTCATATGGCTTGTCTTCCGGCACAATCCGATCTTCCAGATTGACAATGCCCTGTGAATGAGCCAGTCTGGTCGTTGTCCGCAAAATCACCGGCGTATCATACTTTTCGGAAAGTTCATACGCCTTTTTTGTAAAGACTCTTGCTTCCTCGCTGTCTGACGGTTCTACCACCGGAATCATTGCCGCTCTGGCAACCATGCGGGTATCCTGCTCATTCTGGGAGCTGTAAATTCCCGGGTCATCAGCCACAACCAAGACCATTCCTCCATTTACGCCGATATATCCCGCCGTAAACAATGGATCAGACGCGACATTCAACCCGACCATTTTCATCATTGTCATAGAGCGCACGCCTGCCATGGAAGCGCCGATTGCTACCTCCGTCGCAACTTTCTCATTCGGCGCCCACTCAGAGTAAACTCCTTCATATTTTACTAAATTTTCACTGACTTCCGTACTCGGCGTTCCCGGATATGCAGATGACACTTTCACGCCTGCCTCCCACGCTCCGCGGGCAATCGCCTCGTTGCCCAGCATAATTTTTTTGTTTTCCAAAATTTCTTCCGTCCTTTCTATTTCTATGTAGTCTGCCTTTCTATCTTACCACTTTTTTGTTGCGATTGGTAGGAAAATTCGAGAGAACTTCCGATGATTGTGGGTTTGTTACTAAGTATTATTGGTTTATATTAACAAAACAGTACAAAAAAGGAAAATCAACATAGAATAATTGTTTATCAACTATTAAGAACTTAAAAAGAAATTGAAAAATGTTTATAATATTTATATAGATAAATAGCAATTAAAAAACATAGGGAACAATGTTGGCATAGCTTTTATCATGGATATTGTGACCAATATAGTGTAACGAAAAGGGAGAAGTAATTATGCAAAAAATAATCATTGGAAAAAAAATAGCTTATTATCGTAAATTAAGAGACTTAACTCAAAATGAACTTGCAAAAGAAATAGGCGTGTCAGCACAAGCAGTATCAAAATGGGAGCAAGGATTAACTTGTCCAGATATAATGTTAATCCCAAAGATGGCTGAACTATTTAGAGTAAGTATTGATGAATTATTTGGACTGACGCCTCAAAAGGAAATAATATACAGCGCTAGTATGAATATGCCATGGAAAGATGATGGGCGTATCAGAGTTGCAATGTTTAATGGAACCAAAATGGTTTCCCAGAGTGAATATAAATGTTTAGAGGGAGAAAACAAATTCTATTTTGAATTTGATGGACCAGAGGAGATTAAAGGAGTGTGTAAATTTGTTTGCAAGAAATTGGATAAATGAATTTAGATGTCTGAGTAAAATGCTTTTTATAGGGAGAAGTTAAATGAGAAAACTCCCGGGTTTCTTCCAAGATTTTTTGAAAAGTTTGAGAAATGAAGATAAAAATTGAATTACATGTCAATTTGCTCGAAAATTTGATTTTGACATGTAAAAAAGTGCTGAAATGCGTGGCAGGGAAATCAAATTACATGTCAATCTATGCGAAAGATTGAATTTGACATGTAAAATAGCTCTGAAATGCGTGGCGGGGAAATCAAATTACATGTCAATCCCTGCGAAAGATTGAAATTAGCATGTAAAATTGACTCAAAATACAGATAAATGACATGAAATTACATGCTAATCTGTGCGAAAAACCGACTTTGACATGTAAAACAATCCCAAAACATAGAAAAATGAAGTTGAATTACATATCAATCTCTGCAAAAAACCAAAATCGACATGTAATCAGCCCCAAAACGCAGAAAAATCAAAAGCAGCACTTCCCGTAACGAGGAAAATGCCGCTTTTTGCATATGTTTTATCTCCGGCTGCCGCCGGATTTAATGATGATCTTCGAGTGCCAATTTATTCCAGATACTCTTTGGCTGTCGTTTCAACCTGCGCATCATAACAACTGAAGATTTCGTCTACTTCTTCTTTACTCTGCTTTTTGGTAAACGCGCTGACAATCGGCACAATGATTAAGCCGCCTACCATTGCTACAACGCCGGAATTGATAGAGGACTTAAAGATATATCCGAGAATCGGTCCCCAGCCGGTAACGTCGATGCCGCCCAGTGTAACAATCAACTGCAATACTGCAATGCCGCAGCCCCAGATGAAGCACACGACAGTAGCCGCCTTTGTAACGCCCTTCCAGTAAAGTCCGTATAAGAATGGAGCGAGGAATGCGCCTGCCAGAGCACCCCATGAAACGCCCATCATCTGCGCGATAAACGTCACTGTCGGGTAAGCGTCCTTAATAATTGCAATCACCGCAGATACAACAATAAAGAATACAATGAAAATTCTCATGATGGTAACCTGCTTCTTTTCTGTCATTTCTTTCTTGGAAGCCGGCTTGATTACGTCCAGTGTAAAAGTTGAACTGGAAGTCAGCACCAGTGAAGAAAGCGTTGACATGGAAGCGGAAAGCACAAGCACAATGACGACTGCAATAATAATTGTCGGCAGCGTAGAAAGCATAGTCGGCACAATCGTATCAAACAACGGCTTGCCATCAACCATCTTAACCTTGCCGGAATAGAGTCTGCCGAAACCGCCTAAGAAATAGCAGCCGCCGGCTACAACAATTGCAAATACCGTAGAAATCACTGTTCCTTTATGAATGTCATGCTCGCTCTTGATAGAGTAGAACTTGCCAACCATCTGTGGAAGTCCCCAAGTACCTAAAGAAGTAAGCAGAACAACAAACAATAATGCCAGCGGATCCGGTCCAAAGAATGAAGAATAAGCTCCGTTCCAGCCTGCATCGCCGGTGATTTCTGAAAGACCTTTCGCTGCGTTTACCAGACCGCCGTTTGAAGAAATAACCGCCGCAATCACTGCCACAATACCAAACAACATAATAATTCCCTGAATGAAGTCATTGATTGCCGTTGCCATGTAACCGCCGACAATTACATAAATTCCTGTCAGCACCGCCATAATCACAATCACTGCCCAGTATGGAATATCAAAAGCCATTCCAAACAGACTGGAAAGACCATTGTAAAGAGAAGCGGTATATGGAATCAGGAAAATAAACACAATAATGGACGCCGCTACCTTTAACGGGGTAGAGCCAAACCGTTTTCCAAAGAAATCCGGCATCGTCTTTGCATCGACATGCTGCGTCATTACTCTCGTTCTTCTGCCCAAAACATTCCATGCAAGGAGAGAACCGATAAAAGCGTTTCCAAGACCTGCCCATGTGGCAGCCATACCAAAATTCCAGCCGAACTGTCCGGCATAACCGACAAAGATAACGGCTGAAAAATAAGATGTTCCAAAAGCAAAAGCGGTCAGCCATGGTCCTACGGCGCGGCCGCCGAGAACAAAGCCATTAACATCTGTCGCCTTTTTTCTGGAATAGTAACCTACATAAATCATGACGGCAAAAAAGATAACCAGCATGATTCCGCTAAGTACTGCTGTTGACATTTTAAAATCCTCCAATTTTTTTAGAATATCCGTAATGCCTTTTGGCACTAACAAACTTTAAAGCGTTACGCTTTAAAGTAATAAAGTAATTATAGACAGGAAAACGCCTCTTGTCAAGGCGTTGTTCCATCTCTCTTTCATTCTATTATTCTGTGAATTATGCTTCCTGTTTTGACGGTTCTTCTAACTGCTTGATCCAGCAGCGTCTTCTCCGGTGCTGGATTTTATCAATCCGCTTCCAAAGCGAATGCACTTTAATATTATTTTCAAGCATTGGTCCTGTTTCCGCATAGACGATTCCGTCCTTAATTGCGACCCGGATCTGCTCCTCCAGTAAAATAGCAGGTACTCCGGTATTTTTATAAGCGTCTTTGACCCCAACCAGATAAAGTTCCAGTGTGTCCGGTTTGGAGAACGGCGCATACAAAACTCTTGCCCAGCCAAACGGCAGCAGACGTCCCTTAGACTTCTTCACTGCATCTGCCATCGATGGAACAGTAAGTCCAAACGCTACCATCTGATTTTTTTCATCAAACACCATTGTGGCATACTTGCAGTTTACCAGTAAAATAAACTGTTTCACATATTTCTCAATCTGGGCGTCCGTTAAGTCAACCTCTCCATATAAGACCTTGTATGTATCATTGACAACATCAAAGATTTGAGGAATATATTTTTTAAGTTTTCTGCGGTTTGGCGCAATATAGACATGCAGATGCTCTTCTTCCCTGACTTTTTCACTGATTCGGGTAATGATTTCCGGAACTTCTTTTGGGACAGTCAGGCGCATCTCAATCCAATCCACAGACTTTTCATAACCAAGCCGTTCCATATGTTCTTTATAATATGGGGCATTGTTAATCGTAATAAAGATTCCTTTATACTCAAAGCCTTCAATCAGCATACCTTCCTGGTCCAAATCACAAAATCCTATGGGACCATGAATGGCTTCCATGCCCTGCTCTCTGCCCCAATCTTCGACAGTTTTGAACAAAGCCTCTGAAACCTCGTAATCGTCGATAAAATCCACCCGGGTAAATCGAATGCGGTTGCGGTTCCATTTTTCATTTGCCTTGCGACTGATAATCGCACCAATTCGTCCTACGCATTCCCCATCTTTATAGGCAAGCCATTGACGGGACTGCGCATACTCATAAGCAGGATTTTTCTTCGGCGTAAAATTTGCCATTTCATCAGAAATCAGATCCGGAATAGCCTGTGGCACATCCCGGTACATTTTTTTCATTGAACCTGGCGAAGATTCTTAAATCTTTGCGGGTCTTCACCTCTTTTATTTCAACCATCTTTTCCCCTGTTTGTTCATAATTTTTATTTAACATAAAAATGCCTGTTTCCACTGAAGAGACAGATTCAAGCATTATTTCCTATATTTATTTTCAATCTCCGCAATCATATCCACTCTTCTCTGGTGCCTGCCTCCCTCAAACTCTGCGCCAAAGAATTCATCTAAAATCATTTTTGCCAGTTCACTGCCGACAACACGCGCACCCATTGCAATAATATTGGCGTCATTGTGCTGTCTGGTCAACCTGGCGGAATAAGGCTCGCTGCATACCGCCGCGCGCACGCCGGCAACCTTGTTGGCTGACAGGGAAATACCAATCCCCGTACCACAGAGCAGCACCGCGTAATCAACTTCTCCGGAAGCCACAGCCTCTCCGACCTCCTGCCCTTTTGCCGGATAATCGCATTTTATGATTTCTCCGTCTTCATCATAATTCGTACCGTAATCCAGACACTCATATCCTTTGTCTTTCATGTACGCCATAAGTTCATTTTTTAAATCCACCGCCGCATGGTCGCAGCCAAATCCTACTCTCATTTTTTACTCTTTTCCTTTTGATAAGTTCTGTAAAAACCGTCACAGACTATATACAGATTAACAGATTTCCCTAAAAAAATCGAGTATTTCGCCGGAAAAAATATAATTTACTGAAAATATTTTTTCCAAAACATGATAACTATATATATCATACAATTTTATAAATCACAAGTCGGCTTTCCCGCCGCTAAAATAAAACTTTGACAGAAAATTGGATAAATAATATACTGTTATAAGGATATCTTTGATATCCTGATTATTTTTAATGGAGTCAAACCATGAGAAAGAAAAAAATATTCTGGGGACTGATGACTGTCATTTTTTTTGGCATTGCTTTTGCTTCCCTGCTTTTTTATTTTAAATCAGGTCTTGAAGATAATAATGCAGATTTGTATCTGGAGTCAAATGCAGACAATTCCTCACAAGAAGCAGATAATCATAATATTAACTGGGACAAACTTAACCGACAAAATTCCGATATCTATGCTTGGCTTTATGTTCCCGGTACCAACATCGATTATCCGGTAGTACAGCCTGCAAATGGTGAAGATGACTTCTTTTATCTGAAACGGAATATAAAAAAGGAAAATTCCTCCGCCGGGTCTATTTATAGTGAAATGCAGAATGCAAAAGACTTTTCTGATCCTGTGACAGTACTGTACGGACACAATATGGCAGACGGCAGTATGTTTGCCACCCTGCATAAATTTGAGGATTCCTCTTTTTTTAAAAAACATGATTCCATGTATATTTATATGCCCGGACGAAAGTTGACATATAAAATATACTCTGCTTATAAATATGATAACCGGCACATTTTAAACTCTTTTGATTTTTCTAAAAAGAAAGTGCTGTTAGATTATTTTAAATATACCGAAAATCCTTTATCAACAGTTGTAAACACAAGAAATCTTAAGGATTACGGTCTATCCCTGACAAAAAAAAGTAAAGTTCTTACGTTAAGCACATGCACCAGCAGAATGCAGGGAGATACAAGATATCTGGTACAGGGGGTACTGATTCAGGATGAGCGAACAGAACAATGAGAAAGAAAAAGTGAATATAATCATTGACAAAGAAGACAATTCCGGTTTTGACGTTAACTGGGAGCAAATCGAGAAAGATTATGTCAATGCGCAACGAAAGCATAGACATCGGCATAAGCATAAGCATCATCATTCTTCGGATAAAAATGAGTCTCCGGATTCTGCAAAAAAGAAAAAGCCAAAATGGAAAAAAATTATTACAATTGTTTTGATTGTTTTTCTATGTCTGGTCATTTTGCTGATTGCCGCTTTTTTGATTGCCCGCTATATCGGTTCTTCAAGGTTAACAAATTATGACAAATTAAATGTCAATGTTCCTGATAACATTGATTATTCCGATGGCGGACAGATTATCACATACAAGGGACACACCTATCGGTTTAATGAAAATCTGGCCTCAATCCTTTTTATGGGTATTGATAATACAAACTTAAAAGAAAATGCTGTGGCTGGTACTGCCGGTCAAGCCGACGCGCTCTATTTGCTGACCTACAACATTTCCAATGGAAAGATGAAAGTGCTGTCATTAAACCGAGACACGATGATTGATATCAACCTTTACGACGCAGAACGAAACTACATCGGCACGGAAAAGCATCAGCTTTGTCTTGCCTATTCTTATGGAGACGGTTATTCGTTTAGCGCCCAGCAGCAGGTCAATGCAGTGCAGAGGCTGATTTATAACATTCCAATCAATGCATATTACGGTATTGATTTATCTGCCATCCCGATTATCAATGACGATATTGGCGGCGTGCGGGTAGTTCCGCAATACACGTTTGAAAGTTTCACAAAAGGGCAGGCAGTCACCCTTAAAGGTGATCTCACGGAATCGTTTGTCAGGTATCGGGATGTTTCTTTAGTGGATGATAACCTGCGTCGAATCGAATGCCAGAAACAGTATATTAATGCTTTTGCAAGTCAATTGGTTCCCGCAGTCAGAAATGATTTTACATTGCCAATAAAACTTTATCAGGATTCCTCAAAATATACGGTATCCAATATTGATATCGCCGAAATCGTCTTTTTGGCATCTTCTCTTGCCACAAACTACTCCGGCATCGAATTTTTAGGAACAACCGGAGAGTATAAAATGGTCGAGGGCGATCAGTCCGCAGAATATTTTATTGACCAGGAATCATTTTTTGAAACTATTTTGGATATTTACTACACCCGAATTGATTAATATTCATATCATAAACGTATATTTTTTAAAAACATTTGATATTTCTGATTTATCATGTATAATATAATTATTCGAATTCAAAGATTTGGAGGATAGTGCGATGAAAAAAATTATCATTACTTTATTATTAACGACAATAATGCTCTTTGCATTTTCAATGACCTGCCTTGCTGCAGGAAGTCCTGTGGGAACTGTGGCACCTACGCAGGAAGAAAAGACAATTGGTAACGGAGGCGGAGATCAGACAACCGGTGAGCCGAATACAGGTTCCACTTCTCCGGCAACCGGGAGTTTCGATTTGAGTGCTTCTCTTTTGGTAACTATTGCTGCTGCAGGGATTGCAATTGTTTCTATGAAAAAATATTCAGAGTGCAAATAATTGTTTTTCAACAGAAAATCAGAAAACCGGCATCAACTGATGTCGGTTTTTTATTGTCCAATTTGAAACTCACTTTTATGGCGGCTTCGTCCTCTCGTATCTAAAATCATGAAACAACAAAGTACCTGATATGCAATTTTCATATCAGGTACTTTTCTATCTCAAATACCTTCCCTTTACATCATCCGGTAACGCAGGTTTTATTGCTTTCCTTTCTTCATTCTTTTCTACTTCGTTTTCAAAGACCTTCATTACTTCTGTTCCGATTTCAAATATTTATTCGGATTTTTGTCTTTCTCTACGAATTTCTATTCCTGCTTTACACTTCCGTTACAGCCATCTCCGTTCTGCTGTAATCCTCTCATAAGCATCCTCTGCTTTTCCGATCATTATACTGAGTTGACATTCAGTATCATCGTTACCGGATTCCTGTAAAAGTCCGAGTATTATGTCCTTTATTTGTACCTTGAATATAGCACTTTTTACCGGGAATGAAAAGTGATTTTTCAAAACTTTTTTATCTTCGTAAAACTTGTCTATAAACTGAAAATGAAATCAATTTTATGAAACATTTTTTTCGTCAAAAATCATAATCATTCCATTCAGACCGCTCTGTTGTTCATTAGATTTCTTTGACAGAACGGTTTATTTTTTCTTTAACATTTTTTTGATATATTTTCCGGTGTAACTGGTCGGATGTTTGGCAACCTCTTCCGGCGTTCCCTGTACAACCACGGTTCCACCACGGTCGCCGCCGTCCGGTCCCATATCGATAATATAATCCGCCACTTTAATGACATCAAGATTATGTTCAATCACGACGACCGTATTCCCCTCTTCCGTCAGGCGGTGCAGAATCTCTACCAGTTTGTGAACGTCTGCAAAATGCAGTCCGGTCGTCGGCTCGTCCAACACATAAATGGTCTTTCCCGTACTCCTTCGGCTCAACTCCGTTGCAAGTTTAATCCGCTGCGCTTCGCCGCCGGACAACGTCGTGGACGGCTGCCCCAGCTTCACATAACCAAGACCGACATCATAAAGCGTTTTTACTTTGTTGTAAATTTTTGGGACATTCTGAAAAAAGCTCAGCGCTTCTTCCACGGTCATTTCAAGAACATCATAAATATTTTTTCCCTTATACCGGACTTCGAGCGTCTCGCGGTTGTACCGCTTTCCACCGCAGACCTCGCATGGCACATAGACGTCCGGGAGGAAATGCATTTCTACCTTTAAAATTCCGTCGCCGGAACACGCCTCACAGCGTCCGCCCTTGACATTAAAGCTAAAACGCCCTTTTTTGTATCCACGTTCTTTTGCGTCCATTGTCGTGGCAAACAAATCCCGAATCAGATCAAACATCCCCGTATATGTGGCAGGGTTGGAACGCGGCGTTCTGCCAATCGGAGACTGGTCAATATCAATCACTTTATCGAGCTGTTCAATTCCTTCAATTTTGCGGTGTCTGCCCGGAATTGTCCGCGCGCGGTTCAGTTTCTTTGCAAGACTCTTGTATAAAATTTCATTAATCAGAGAACTTTTCCCGGAACCGGAAACGCCGGTAACACAGGTAAAGACTCCTAACGGTACTTTGACGTCAATATTTCGCAGATTGTTTTCCCCTGCGCCGATAATTTTCAGCCATCCTTTTGGCTTTCTCCTTGATTTTGGTACCGGAATTGAAAGTTCTCCTTTGAGGTATTTTCCGGTAATACTATCCGGATGATTCATGATATCTTTCGCCGTACCGGTAGCAACGACTTCTCCGCCATGCGAACCGGCTCCCGGCCCGATATCGACGATATAATCTGCCGCCAGCATAGTATCCTCGTCATGCTCTACAACGACGAGCGTATTTCCCAAATCGCGCAGGTGTTTCAGCGTTTTTAAAAGTTTTTCGTTGTCATTCTGGTGCAGGCCGATACTCGGCTCGTCCATAATATAAGCCACGCCGACCAGTCCCGAACCAATCTGGGTTGCCAGACGGATCCGCTGCGCTTCGCCGCCAGACAGTGTGCCGGTCGCTCTCGTCAGGCTCAGATAATCCAGCCCGACATCTTTCAAAAAGTTTAATCTGCCCTTGATTTCCTTTAAAATATCCCTGCCGATTTTCTGCTGGGTACTGCTCAGCTTCAACTGTTCGAGATAGTCCAGCTCATCGACAATCGACAGATCGGTCAGCTCATAAATATTTTTGTCGCCGACGGTCACGGCAAGCGATTCTTTTTTTAAGCGCTGGCCGCCGCAGGTCTTGCAGGGCGTAATGCGCATAAAGGTCTCGTATTCCGCTTTCGTGGACTCTGCACTCGTTTCGCGGTAACGCCTCTGCACATTGCGGATAAGTCCCTCAAAGGCGATATCATAGACGCCCTCGCCACGCTGTCCCCGATAATGCACCGGAACGGAAACGCCGTCCGTCCCATAAATTAAAATATACTGCACCGCCTCCGGATAATCCTCAAAAGGCGTGTCCAAATCAAAATCAAACCGTTTGCATAACGCTTTCAAAATCGCATTGGTAAAGCTGCCCTCTTTATTGGCGCTCTGCCACCCTAAAACTACAATCGCGCCCTCGTTGATGCTGAGGCTCTTATCCGGGATCATCAAATCGACATCAAACTCCATCTTATATCCGAGCCCGAAGCAGTCCGGACATGCGCCGAACGGATTGTTGAAAGAAAAACTGCGCGGCTGGATTTCGTCAATGCTGATTCCGCAGTCGATACAGGCAAAATTCTGGCTGAACGTCATGCGCTCGCCGTCAATGATTTCAATGTTCATCAGTCCGTTGCCCAGCTTCAGCGCATTTTCAATGGAATCCGTCAGACGTTTTTCAATGCCGTCGCGGATACTCAACCGGTCAATCACAATATCAATGTTATGCTTATTGTTTTTTTCCAGTTTGATTTCTTCGGTCAGTTCGTACAGATTGCCGTCCACAATCGCTCTGACATAACCGCTTTTTTTTGCGCTCTCCAGCACCTTTTCATGACGCCCTTTTTTTCCGCGCACAACCGGCGCAAGCACCATGAATTTTGTGCGTTCCGGAAGTTTTTTTACCTGATCCACAATCTCGTCAATCGTCTGTTTTTTAATCTCCCTGCCGCATTTCGGACAGTGTGGCACGCCGGCTCTCGCGTAGAGCAGACGCATATAATCGTAAATTTCCGTTACCGTCCCCACTGTGGAACGCGGATTGCGGTTGGTCGATTTCTGGTCAATGGAAATTGCCGGCGGCAGTCCCTCAATGCTTTCCACCTGTGGCTTTTCCATCTGCCCAAGAAACTGTCTGGCATAAGAAGAAAGCGACTCCATATACCTGCGCTGTCCCTCCGCATAAATCGTATCGAAGGCAAGCGACGACTTGCCGGAACCGCTGAGTCCGGTGACGACGGTAAATTCATCTCTCGGAATATCAATATCAATGCCTTTTAAATTGTGCTCATGCGCACCCCTGATTTTTATAAACTTCTTTATATCCATACGTATGTCCGTCCCTATCTTTTTTTCTGCTTCTGTAAGCTGCGCGCGTAAATCGCAGACCTATCTTTTCTGCTGCTCCTGCAGGCTGCGCAATTCCGCCAGCCGGTCGCGCATTTCAATCGCCGTTTCAAAATCGAGTTCGGCCGCAGCGCGCTCCATTTTCTTTTGGACCTTGTCAATCAGTTTCTTTAATTCTTTATAATCCATAGATTCCGGATCTTTTTCAATATCGACAATTTTCTGTTCCACTTCTTTTGAAATGCTGATTAAGTCGCGGACAGCCTTTTGAATGGTCGTCGGCTTGATGCCATGCTCCTCGTTATATTGCTGCTGCACCTCGCGCCGTCTGGCAGTTTCGTCAATCGCATTTTTCATGGAATCCGTCATTGTATCCGCGTACATAATGACGTGCCCCTCGCTGTTACGCGCGGCCCTGCCGACAGTCTGAATGAGCGACGTCTCGGAACGCAGGAACCCTTCCTTGTCCGCGTCCAAAATCGCCACCAGCGAAATCTCCGGAATATCCAGTCCTTCACGAAGCAGGTTGATACCGACCAGCACGTCGAAAACGTCAAGACGCATATCGCGGATAATCTGCGCTCTCTCCAACGTGTCAATATCCGAATGGAGATATTTGACACGAATCCCGACCTCACGCATATAGTCGGTCAAATCCTCCGCCATTCTCTTGGTCAGCGTCGTCACTAAAACCTTGTGATGTTTTTCGACCTCGCGGTTGATTTCCGTAATCAGATCGTCAATCTGCCCTTCCACCGGACGCACGAAAATCGCCGGATCAAGCAGTCCCGTCGGTCTGATAATCTGCTCCGCGCGGTTGAGCTCATGCGCCGCCTCGTAATCGCCCGGCGTGGCGGACACAAACAACATCTGGTCAATCATGCTCTCGAACTCCTCAAACTTGAGCGGCCGGTTGTCTTTCGCAGACGGAAGACGGAAGCCGTAATCAACCAGCGTGGTTTTGCGCGACTGGTCGCCGTTGTACATTCCCCGAATTTGGGGCAGCGTGATGTGCGACTCGTCAATCATAATGAGAAAATCATCTCCGAAATATTCGATAAGCGTATGCGGAGTTGCTCCCGGTTTCAGCCCCGCCATAATGCGGGAATAATTTTCGATGCCCGAACAAAATCCGGTTTCCCGAAGCATCTCAATATCAAAATTGGTGCGCTCTGCAATCCGCTGCGCCTCAATCAGTTTGTCCTCTGATTTAAAATACGCCACCTGTTCGGATAACTCCCGCTCAATCTCCCTGATGGCGCCCTCCATTCGATCCGGAGGAATCACATAATGCGAATTTGGGAAAATCGCAACATGCTCTAAATACCGTTTCACCTCACCGGTCAGCGTATCAATTTCCGCCAGCCGGTCAATCTCATCATCAAAAAACTCTATCCGCACCGCGCTGTCTGTGTATGACGCCGGATAAATTTCCAGGTTTTCGCCCCGCACGCGGAACGTCCCGCGCTTGAAATCCATATCGTTTCTGTCATACTGGATTTCAATGAGTTTGCGGATAATTTCATCTCTCTCCCTGACAGTGCCCGGTCTCAGGGAAATCACCATGTTTTTGTAATCTATCGGATCGCCCAGTCCGTAAATACAGGAAACCGACGCGACAATAATGACATCTTTCCGCTCCATCAGTGACATCGTCGCCGAGTGGCGCAGTTTATCAATTTCGTCGTTGATGGCGGAATCCTTTTCAATGTAAGTATCCGTACTCGGAACATACGCCTCCGGCTGATAATAATCATAATAGGACACAAAATACTCCACCGCATTTTCAGGAAAAAATTCTTTAAACTCGCCATAGAGCTGCGCCGCCAGCGTCTTATTATGCGCGATAATCAGCGTCGGTTTATTTAATTGCGCAATGATATTTGCCATCGTAAACGTTTTGCCCGAACCGGTCACGCCCAGCAGCGTTTGAAACTGGTTTCCGTCCTGAAATCCCTTGACCAGACTTTCAATCGCCTGCGGCTGGTCGCCGGTCGGCTGATATTCGCTGTGCAGTTTAAAGATCCCCATAATCAAACCTCGCGTTTCAGGCGTTGCAGCCGTTCCATCACCATACCGTAATTTTCTTTCTGATGCGGCATGGTACACGCGCTGCAGTCCTTTATTCCGTTTTCCAAAATCCGAAAATTCCCACCGCATTGTTCTCCAAGCGCATAGAGCGGGCAGAAACAAAAAAGACAGTTGAAATTTTTCATATCCCCGACCTGATGACAGGGAAAATATTCGCATTCCTTATGCTGAAAAAATGAAAACTTTTTTTCTCTCCACTCCGTATCTTCCATCTTGCTGCTCCATTCCACTCAGAACGCTCTGTCCGCAGGCAGGTTCCAATTCCACTCAGAACGTTCTGTCTGCCGGCAGGTTCCAAATTGATTTTACTCTTTAATTTCTCCGATTTTTTTCAGCGTCACTTTTGTCATCACCGGCCCGATTAACTCATAAATAATCGTGCCGCAGACGACTACCGCAGTAATCTGTTTCGCGTAAGCCGGCACAACGCTGCCGCACATCATGGCAAGACCAATCGCGACGCCCGCCTGCGGAATCAGCCCGATGCCAAGATACTTCTGTACATTGGGGTGCGCGTTGGAAACTTTCCCGCCGAGAAATGCGCCCGTAATTTTTCCGACCACACGAAATACAATATAAACGAGTCCGATTGTTCCGATTGTCGGTAAAATGGAAACGTCCATGCCCGCGCCGGTCACAAAGAAAAATAACATAAACACCGGCGGCGTCATGCGGTCTAACTGCTCAAACACCGGTTCCCAGAAGTGGGAAACATTGACGATGGTGATACTCATTGCCATACACGCCAGAAGCGGTGAAAAAGAGAGCGCTTCGATATGGGAAATGCTGACGCATAAAGAAATCATTGCAATCGTAATTGCCAGCCGGTTTCCCCGTCCCGTATAGTATTTAATGAGTACCGAAAAAATAATCCCTAAAAAGATGCCGAAAATCAGCGAGCCGAAAATCTCCCTGATTGGATCGAATAATGTCATCATCGAAAAATGGCCTGTAAACGCTCTTGCCAGCGCCACGCAGATGCCGTACATCATCAGCGCCGTCGCGTCGTCAATCGCAACAACCGGAATTAACGTCTGCGTAACCGGCCCGTTTGCCTTGTACTGGCGGGCAACTAAAATCGTCGCCGCCGGATCGGTTGCCGCCGCAATCGCGCCCATGACCAGCGACAATTGGATATCCCTCGTGACAAGAAACATCATTCCCGCCACAAACACGACCGCTCCCGCTGATTCCAGACAGGCAATGACAATTGGCGCTTTTCCAAGTTTTTTGATATAACGGAATTCAAATTCCGAGCCGATGGAAAAAGCGATAAATCCTGTCGCAAGGTCTTTAATGACGTCAAATTTGCTGACCATCTCCTGCGCGACGTCCGCGCCGAAAATACTCTCCATCTGATGGGTGCCGAGCACGATCCCCGCGATCAGCCCCATTAAAATATAGCCTGTGACATTCGGCAGTTTAAACTGTTTTACAATTTTTCCTGCAATCAGGCATAAAAACAAACCTACCGTCAAGTAGATTAAAAGTATGTATTTCGTATCCATTTTTTAATCACCCAGTCCCTCTGCAAAATCTATCGGCATCGTATACATGATGGCTGTGCCAGGCTTTGTAATATCGCCAATCACGCGCTCAATCACTTCCATGCATGGCTTAACCTGTTCTTCCTGCAAAATAAACATCAAAATTTTACATTTTTCGTTGTACTCGAAATTTTTTGCGCGGCGCAGAATTCCTCCGATTAACAGCGAATCGTCCGACCACGCCTGCAATCCGTTTGTCATACTTTTTGCGTCAATAATCGTGCCATGATGAATCCCGATATTTTTCAGTTCCTCGTTTAGGTCGCTGATCAGGTGCGTCTGTTTTAAAATCAACGTCAATAATTTCATACGTCTGCCTCTTTTCTTTAAATCCTCTTCGGACTGTCTGATTGTTATCATTTATCTTTTTTCGACAGTTTACTTTTTCTTTTTTGATTTTTCTATTTTCTTCTGACTGCTCTTATTATTTTTACTATTTTTATTGTTTTTTTGAGCCCGATTTTTTTCGCCAGTTTCATTGCTTTGAAGATTCTTTTTATTTTCTTTATTTTCATTTCCATTTAACAGGCTTTCCGCCTTTTCCAATACCTCGTCTGACTGCGTCTGCGCATTATCCTCTACCGGTATATCCGGCACAATCCCTTTACCATGAATATTCTTCCCACTTGGCGTAAAATAATTCTGTATCGTAAGTTTAATTGCAGAACCGTCGCTGAGCGGAATGATGTTTTGTACAATTCCTTTGCCAAAAGAGGTCTCGCCCACAATCGTGCCCGCGCCGAAATCCTGAATGGCACCTGAAAATATTTCCGAAGCGCTGGCGCTGTTTTGATTTTGTAATACCACTATCGGCATATCCAGACTTTTTTCGTCTGACGTCATCTTTTCCTGATGTCCATATTTATCCTCAGTATAGACGAGCGTTCCTTCCGGAAGAATATAGTCCAAAGTATCGCAGACCGCCTTGTACAGACCGCCGGGATTATTTCTCACGTCAAAAATCACCGATTTCATGCCCTGTTCTTTCAGGTCTTCCACTGCCGCGATAAACTGCTTGCAGGTGGTTTCATTAAATTCTGAAATCAGGATATATCCTGTTTTATTTGTTTCATCAATCATTCGATATTCAATGGTCGGAACGGTAATGGTGCCTCTTTGGACGGAAATGGTTTGAAACTGCCCGTCACGGCAGATGGTAATCTGTATCTCCGTATCGTTGTCCCCTTTAATCTTTGACACAACCGTATTCAAATCTATACCTGTGACTTCTTCATCTCCGACTTTAAAAATAATGTCCTGGCTCTGAAGCCCTGCGCGCTGCGCCGGCGTATTCTGGATTACGCTGACAACGGTAATCACCCCTGTTTTGCTGTCCTGAGAAACATACGCCCCAATACCGCAATAAGTACCGGAATTGCTCTCCGTCAATGTCCGGTATTCCTCCGCGGTGTAGTAGGCAGAATACGGATCTCCCAAGCCGGCAACCATGCCTTTATAAATTCCGTTTTCTATATCCTGACGGTCAACATCTTTCAGATAATAACTGTTCATCAGAGTTTCCAGAAGTTCCATCTTATATTCTGTTTTTTGATTTACCGCGCTATTTTTGCGGTCCCATTTTGCCAGATAAATGCCTCCGGCTATCCCGCAGACAACAACAGACATTGCCGCCATCCCAAGCACAAACCCCGCTGCAAATCTGCTCTTTTTTTTATTCATGAAAACTCCTCACCGCTACTTTAAAAAGTTCCATGGGTTTGCCCATGCTCCGTTGACACGCACCCCGAAATGCAGATGGTTTCCGGTAGACCAGCCTGTGGTTCCCACATATCCGATAGTCTGCCCTTCGCTGATCTTTTGTCCGGCAGAAACTGCAATCGCCGACATGTGCATATAGACGGTTGTAATTCCGCCGCCATGACTGATTCCTACCCAGTTTCCTGCAGAACTGCTGTAATTTGCCCACTCAACGGTCCCGGAACATGCCGCAACAATCGGCGTTCCTGCCGGCGCAGAAATATCCACTCCGTTATGTCCGGATGAACGTCCGTCTGTATCGCCGTAATTGGAACTGATGGTATACTGTCCCGGCAATGGCCATGAATAACTGCCGGTGCCAGTATGTCTCGTATTGATCACCGGTGCTTGTGTGACCGGTGTGGTATTTTCCTTATTTCTGTTGGCTGCTGCCAGTTTCTCCTGCTCTTTCCTTCTGGATTCCTCCTCTGCAATTCTTCGGGACTCCTCCTCTGCAGCCTGTTTTTCCATCTGCGCAATTTCTGCTTCCAAATCTTCTACTGCCGCCTCGTTCTGCTGAATAATGCCATTATAAGAATCCACCTCGTTCTGCTTGGACGCAGATAACGCAATCAGTTGATTCATGGAATCTTTCTGCTTCTTCTGCAATGAAACAAGTTCTTTTTTCTTTGTCTCCAGTTCTTTTTTCGTATTTGCAATGGTTTCCTTCGTCCGTACCATCTCATTGAGCATGTTGCGGTCGTACTCGGAAAGTTCGGTGATATACTCTGCCTTGTCCATGAAATCCGTAATACTGTCGGAATTAAACAGTAAATCAATCATCTGTGTATTTCCGTTTTCATACATATATTGAATCCGCACTTTCATGCTGTCGTACTGGCTGTTTTCCTGCTCCTGCGCCTTTTTCAGTTTCTTTTCGGCGTTGTCAATTTTATTTTCCGTTGACGCCAGTTTCGCATTTGTATTATTTAAAGTGACGCTGATATCCGCCACCTGACTTTCCAGTTTATTGACCTCAGACTGCGCTTTTTCCTTCTTTTTTTCTAAATCTTTATTTTTGCTTTCAATTTCTGAAATCTTATTTTTCTGCTCTTGTCCCACTTCACCGGACACAATGCCGGTTGATGCAATAATCATGACAAAAATCAGAAAGAACCCCATTCTTCTTTTTATTTTTTTCATCGTAATCCTCCTAAATCCCTGTTTTGGACAATCCGGCCGCAGCCGTCTGTCCGTCATTGCGCTCACTGTATATTCCGACTAAACCTTCAGGTGTTTGCGGATAGATATCGCGGAACCTATCAGTCCGATACCCACGCCGATTCCTAATCCTAAAGGAATTAAAATGGCAAAAACCTCATGCGCGCGGGCAAACGGAATATTATTTCCCAGCACGCCGAACCGGTTCATAATTGCTTCAACAACTCTGCTGTAAGCAACCCTCATTAGAATAAGCGGCAGTACGGAGCCGATGACCCCGATAACGACGCCTTCCAAAATAAACGGCGCGCGTACAAAGCGGTTCGTTGCTCCAATCAGCTTCATGATTTTGATTTCCTGCTTTCTGACGGAAATCCCAATCATGACCATATTGTTGATGAGGAAAATGCCGACGCCCAAAAGAATGACAATCAGCGCCGCCGATGCGTATCCCAAAAGTTTTCCGATATTTGAGAGCGCGTTCTGTGTGGTGCTGGAGTACTGAACCTCCCGCACTCCCTCTACTTTCTGCATTTCCTCCACAAAACTCTGCTGGTCTTCAATATTATTGAGAAAAACCTTATAGGAAGCGGAGTCCGCCAATGGATTGTCGTCCTTAAAGCCTTCCGCCAATTCCGGGTGTTCTCCGAAATAGTCCTGTTTGAAATTTTCCCACGCCTGTTCGGCGGACGTATAAGTAAATTCTTTCACTTTGCCGTTGGACTTGAGAACTTCTCCAATGGACTGAATGTTTTCCTGTGAAATTCCCTTTTCAAAAAAGATGTTGATTCCAACCTTCTGTTCGACGTAAGTTTCCATGTAATTGACATTGATAATAATGGCCAGAATAACGCTGATTAAAAAGACGCATGCCGCAATCGTGCCGATTGACGCCAGCGAAAATAATTTGTTTCTTTTTATATTAATTAAGCCCTGTTTCAGACAGAACCCTGTCGTTCGTGCATTCATCGTTTACTCCACCACCTTGCTGTCTTTAATCTTTACGCCTTTTTTCATTGTAATTACCCGCTTATTCATCGCCTCAACAATATCGAGATTGTGCGTCACTACAACAACGGTCGTACCCTGCTCATTTATTTTCTCCAATAATTTCATAATTTCCCATGAATTTTCCGGATCCAGATTTCCCGTCGGCTCGTCCGCCAGCAGAAAATCCGGCTGGTTGACCAGAGCTCTCGCCAAAGCGACTCTCTGCTGTTCGCCGCCCGAAAGTTCATTTGGATTGGATCTGTATTTTTCTGAAAGGCCTACCAGAGACAGCATTTTTGCGACGTTCTTTTTGATTTCTCCCTGCGGTTTTCCAATCACTCTCTGCGCAAAAGCAATATTATCATATACGTCTCTGTCCTGAAGCAGCCGGAAATCCTGAAAGACAACTCCTACGCTTCTGCGGTATTTTGATACCCCGCGCGACTTCAGTTTTGACAGATTCACGTCATTGACCACAATCTGTCCCTCGGTCGGGTCCAGCTCCTTTAACAGCAGTTTAATAAATGTAGATTTTCCGGAACCACTGGCTCCCACGATAAAGACGAACTCTCCATCCTCTATTTCCAAATTCAGATTATTGAGCGCAGGCGCACCATTTCCGTAAGATTTGCTGACATTTTCAATCTTAATCATTGTTCTTGTCTCCTTATATAAACGTACGAAAAGTGAAAGACAAATCAAAGGAAAGAAACATCCTCTGCTTCTTTCCTTTCCCTGCTGTCTTTCACTTTAAAATCCATTATTTTCCATATATTTCATATATTTAACAACCATCAGGGCAATCTTAAATGTGATGGCGTCCTCAAACACCCTTAAATCCAGCCCGGTAGTCTTCTGCAGTTTGTCTAACCGATATACCAGCGTATTCCGATGAATATATAATTGTCTGGAAGTCTCGGAAACATTCAGACTGTTTTCAAAAAATTTGTTAATCGTCGTAATTGTTTCCTCGTCAAATTCATCCAGAGATTTTCCACTGAAAATTTCTTCGATAAACATTTTACACAGCGGCAATGGAAGTTGATAAATCAGCCTGCCAATTCCCAGATTGTTGTAGGCAATGACATTTTTGCCGCCGAAGAAAATTTTTCCTACGTCCAGCGCCATCCTTGCCTCTTTATAGGAGCGGGAAACTTCCTTGATTTCATGAACAATCGTGCCGTATGCCACATTTGCCTCCACCATCGCATCAGTGTTGAGCATATCTACAATCATTTTGGAAACTTTCTCAATCTCCTGATAATCCTGCTTTTCTTCCAATTCCTTTACAAGGATAATGCTCTTTTCATCGACTGCGGTGATAAAGTCTTTTTTCTGTCCCGCAAATAGTGTCCGGATGGCTTCGAGCGCGATGCTGTCTTTTTCATTTTTAGTCTCAATAATGCAGACGCACCTTCTGGCGTCCACATCGATATGGAGTTTCTTGGAACGATTGTAAATATCGACCAACAGCAGATTATCCAGCAGCAGGTTTTTAATAAAATTATCTTTATCAAACCGCTCCTTGTACGCTGTCAGAAGATTTTGTATCTGGAATGCCGCCATTTTCCCGACAACAAAGACATCATCACTCGTCCCCTGCGCAATCAGCACCAGTTCTAACTGGTTTTCATCGTAAACTTTAAAAAACTGATACTCCTGCACGGACTGCGTGTCAGCCGGCGATGCGACAAAGGAAACGACAGCCGCACTGAACTGTTCTCCCAGAGGTCCTGTTCCCGCGACAATTTTCCCATCGGTATCGGTGACATAAATATCTACCCGCGAAATACTTTTAATTCCATCAATCGTGTTCTGTAAAATTTGATTTGAAAGCATATATTTCTCCTTCAAATGCACTTTTTATCGTGCGAAAAACTCCATAAAACTTCACTTTATATTCTAAACCAGTTATTGCTAAAAAACAAGCGTAAAGTTCGCACTTTCCGCGAATCCAAAATTAAAATTTTAAATTCCACTCTCCCATCCTACAGTGGAATTTAGTTTTACATAAGCGGAATTTACCCTTT
>CANQMA010000023.1 GCA_947624875.1 uncultured Lachnospiraceae bacterium | reverse complement strand
AATTTAGAAATTTCAACTGTTTTTTTAACGTAAGTGGAATTTAATCTTTCACACGGAATTTACTTTTACAAGTCAGTGAAAGCACCTCTTTTGCAATATCCGCGCTCATTTTCGCGTCCTTAGAATAATAATCCGCGCCGATTTTCATGGCGTAATCCTCTGTCAGAACGGCGCCTCCGACCATGACTTTGCAGTTTACCTGATGTTCTTTTAACAGCCGGATTGTCTCCTCCATAGAGCCGAGCGTCGTCGTCATCAGCGCAGAGAGACCGACCAGACGCACATCGTGTTCTATCGCCGCCTCCACCACGCGCATACAGTCCACGTCGCGCCCGAGATCAATGACTTCATAGCCGTAATTTTCCAAAATTACTTTCACAATATTTTTTCCGATATCATGGATATCGCCCTTGACGGTTGCAAGAATGATTTTTCCTTTCGACTGCGATGCAGCACCCTGCTCTGCCAGATGCGTTTTAATCACCTCAAAACATTCTTTGGCGACGTCCGCCGCAAGAATTAACTGTGGCAGAAAAATCGTTCCTTTTTCAAACCGGTCTCCAATCATATCCAGCGCCGGAATCAGAATTCCATTGATAATCTCCATCGCGTCTGTCGTCTCCAGCAGTTGTCCGGTGATTTTTCTTCCATCAGACTTCATGCCGGTTTCCATCGCCTTCAAGACAGCGTCCGCCTGAGCGTTTGCAAGCGTGGATTCGTTTTCTCCCGCCGGCAGTTTTGCCGTATGGCTGGCAGGAATTGCCTCTGCCGGCAGTTTTGCCGTATGACTGACAGGGATTGCCTCTGCCGGACACTGATTAGAATACTCAATAAATTCCATCGCGTTTTCATCAAATCCCGCAAGCACGTTAAAACTTTTCAGCGCCCAGACCATCGCAGAAGCGTTCGGATTCATAATCGGCAAATCAAGTCCCTGATTGAGCGCCATCGTCAAAAACGTCTTGTTAATCATTTCGCGGTTCGGCAGTCCGAAAGAAATATTGGAAACGCCGAGTACCGTTTTTAAGCCCAATTCGGTTTTTACGGCATGAAGCGCCTTCAGGGTTTCGCCCGCCGCTTTCTGCTCTGCGGAAACCGTAAGGACAAGACAGTCGATAATCAGATTTTCTTTTGGAATTCCGTAGGCTGACGCCCTGTTCATGATTTTTTCTGCAATCTGCACCCGCTCCCGCGCAGTCTTTGGAATTCCGTTTTCGTCTAATGTCAGTCCGATGACCGCAGCGCCGTATTTTGCCGCCACCGGAAGAATCCGCTCAAGCACCGCGTCTTCTCCGTTGACGGAATTGATAATCGGTTTTCCGTTGTAAACTCTCAGCGCGGCCTCCAGCACCTCCGGTTTTGTGGAATCAATCTGAAGCGGTACGTCGACGACAGACTGCAGCGCCTTAACGGTTCTTACCATCATCTCTTTTTCGTCAATTTCCGGCAGTCCGACGTTGACGTCTAAAATATCAGCGCCGCCCTCGACCTGCTCTACTGCCTGCGAAAGAATGTAATCCATGTCATTTTCCATGAGCGCCTGTTTAAAACGCTTTTTCCCGGTCGGATTGATTCTTTCCCCGATAATACGCGGCCGGTCTACCGTAACCGTTTTCAGCGGCGAACAGACTGCCAGTGTTTTCTGATGTTTTGGCGTTACCCGCTCTCTGTCTGAAAGCTGTTTTTTCAGCTCGCGGATATAATCCGGCGTTGTCCCGCAGCAGCCGCCCAGAATACAGGCGCCGGAATCCACCATTTTCATACAGTCTGCCGCAAATTCCTGCGGAGAAACGTCATACAGATTGGTCACCGGATCGGGCAGCCCCGCGTTTGGTTTGACGACAATCGGCAGACTTGTCCAATCTGCAATCTCCCCGACAATCTCAATCATTTCACCGGGGCCGAGCGAACAGTTGACTCCGATGGCGTCAACGCCCAGTCCCTCTAAGGTCAGGCACATTGCGCTGACGCTGCAGCCGGTAAAAGTTCTGTGGTTTCTCTCAAAAGTCATCGTACAGATTACCGGAAGGTCAGTGTGTTCTTTTGCCGCCAGTACCGCCGCTTTTGTTTCCATTAAGTCCGTCATGGTCTCGACGACAATCAGATCCGCGCCCTCTGCGGCTTTAATTTCTTCTAAAAAGATATCATAGGCTTCCTCAAATGACAGATTGCCGGTCGGCTCCAGCAGCTGGCCAATCGGCCCTAAATCAAGCGCCACCAGACAATCTGTACCCTCCGCCGCTTTTTTTGCATTCGCAACTGCGGCGCAGATCAGTTCTGTGGCGGTATACCCGCTCTGCTCCATTTTATAACGGTTTGCGCCAAAAGTATTTGCATAAATCACCTGCGCGCCCGCCTCGATATAACTTTTATGAATTTCGATAATCCATTCCGGCTTTTCAATATTCAATGTTTCGGGAATTGCGCCCAGCGCCATTCCTTTTTTCTGAAGCATTGTACCCATCGCGCCGTCCAGAATTAAAAAGTTATCTTTTAACAGTCTGTTTTCCACAGGAAAGCCCCTCCTTTCTAAACTGACAGTGTTCCCGCATACTGCAGTGATGACAGCCGCCTGTATCGATATGCGCTAACTGATGTCCGAGCCCGATAATGCAGGTAACGGACTTTGTCGGAGTCATCATAAAAGACTGATTGACGCAGACGCCAATCCGCTTTTGCGCGTCCAAAAGTTCTAAAAACTGTTTCTGACCGGCAAGCGGAAAGTCCCCGTATCCGAGTCCGAATCTCCATGTGTGCTCATATTCCGGAAAAGTTTTTAAAATCTGCTCCTGCGCCAGATTGCAGACCTGCTCGATTGCGGCCGACGCCATACTGTCAATCAACATTGCCTCTGCCATTCCCAAAATCTGCTTTTTGCGGATCAGCATATCGACTCCGGCAGAAAGTGTCGCGCACATGAAAATCACTTTTTCGCAGCCCTTTAGATGCTCCTGAATGGATCTGCCCTCCAGCCGGAACGCTGTCCCCACAGCCTGTCCCTGCTCCAAATCAAAAACCTTGTAGAGATATTTTGCATCAATCGCTTCCAGCAGTTGTTTTTCACACGACAAAAGAAGCTCTTTTGTCGTTTCATCAGGGGAACCGGTCCCATATCCGAGATATCTAAGAGCTTCACGAAAATCAATCTGATTTAGTTTTACACGATAATTTTTTTCCATCATATCTGAATGTCCGTTTTCATCAAATCATTCCCTGCGCTGCCTTTTCCAAACCATTATTTTCCGGCAGTGACAATACTGCTGACGCTTTCCGTAATCTTTTTTGCCACATAAGGGTCGTTCATTGTATAAATATGTATGCCGTCCACGCCGTTTGCGACCAAGTCGACAATCTGATTGACCGCATACGAAATTCCCGCATCGCGCATTGCCAGCGGATTGTCGCCAAAGCGTTGAAGCACTTTAGACAGCTTTGCCGGAATACTCGCGCCGCACATTGAAACCATGCGCTCAATCTGTTTTTTGTTGGTCACCGGCATAATGCCCGCTTCTATCGGGACGTCAATTCCTGCAATCCGCACTTTCTCCAGAAAATCATAAAACGCGTGATTATCAAAAAACAACTGGGAAATCAGATGGTCTGCTCCCGCTTCCACCTTATGCTTTAAATTCATGATATCCGTCCGCATATCCGGCGCTTCCTGATGCACCTCCGGATAACATGCGCCGGACACATGAAAATTCATCTGTTTGGACATGATATAAGCAGTCAAGTCAGAGGCGTAACTGAAATCATGCATCGTTTCATAATCGGGATTGACGTCTCCCCGCAGCGCCAGAATATTTTCAATGCCATACGCTTTTAGGCGGTCTAAAATTTCATCGACGCTCTCTTTCGTATTATAAAGGCAGGATAAATGGGCAATCGTCTCGATGCCGAGATGATTTTTGATATGATTGCACAAATCGATTGTGTTTGCATTTGCCACGCCGCTTCCTCCGGCGCCATAAGTGACGCTGATAAAATCCGGCTTTAAATCCGTCAGTTGTTCCAATGTCTGATAAATCGTATCAATCCCACTCTCTTTTTTCGGTGGAAAAACCTCAAAAGAAAAGACTGTTTTTTCTGTTTCAAAAAGTTTTGTAATATCCATCTTTCCTACCTCTCTTATGTTTTACAGCAATATAAATTAAATCCTAGCACAAGGCACAATATAATGATACAAATCGTTAAAAACGTACTCTCAATAAACAGGGACAATACCATTCCAAACGAAATCCAAAAAAGCGCAAAGCCACATATTTTCCGCATTTTAAAATACCTGTTTTTGTTTCATTATATGCAAAAATATCCGATATAAGAAAAATTTCGCAGAAAACCCCCCCCTGCAATTTTTTCTTATTTTTTGAGAATGCCGGACGAATTAAAGTTCTTCGTCTGCCTCATCATCAATTTCTTCATCATCGCCGCGGTTTGTAAATTTGTCAATCACGTCAGGCACCAAATCCATAATTTTTGAAAAACCGTCCTGATCTTTGACGCTGATAATTTTTGACGTTCCGTTTTTGATAATGAGCACCGCCGTCGGCGTAATCTTTCCGCCAACGCCTCCCGTTCCGTTATCGCCTTTGGAAAAAGTACCGATTCCCATCCCGAAAGAAACGTCAGCCATCGGAAGGATAATCGTCTCTCCAATCACAATCGGTTCTCCCACAACGGATTTTGTGGTGATAAACTGCTCCATCGCTTTTAATAAATCCTCTGTTTCCTTTCTGTTTTCTGCCATAATACAGCCTCCTATGAAAATTTCTTCATCAATCGTCTGATATCCCGATTAAAATATAATTTTAAAATATAATAAAGAACCACGCCCAAAAGCATATATCCCTTAAAAGTAACTGTTCCCTCAAAAACCTGCCGTTCAAAATCCGGCGTAATCTGCACCTGATCCAAAGGAATTTTCAACACCGGAAAAATCACTCCGATAAGCCCCAATGCCTGTCCTGTCCTGTCGGGCGTTTTTGCGCCGAAAGTCACATCGCTCTGAAATCTTCTTGGACGGATATGGCGCAGAAGTTTTGGTACATTGGCTTTTACAAACTGATATGCGCGTCTGGTCACTTTCGATTTCAGCACTTTTTTTAACTCTGAAGCCTTGTCTTTTTTATCTTTCACCGATGTGTAAAAATCATTCCATCGGGATTTTACATTTCGGTAAATTCTCCCAATTTTTTCGGAAAATTTTTCCTTTGCCGCAGATTTTGAATTTCCCTTTGTCTCTGATTTAGGATTTTCCTTCGTTTCCGATTTGGGATTTTCCTTCGTTTCTGATTTGGGATTTTCCTTTGTTTCTGATTTGGGATTTTCCTTTGTTTCTGATTTGGGATTTTCCTTTGTCTGACGCTCCGTACCCGGCTCTTTTTTCGCGTCTTTTTCTTCTCGGCTTTTTGCCTTTTCGGATTCTGGAGTTCCAAACGGATAAAATCGTTTGACAGGAATCCCCAAAACGCGGATTGTAATTACTCCGCCGTCATTTTCACCGGAAAAGTCCACATACAGAAATCTGAAAAGCCAGCCGGCGCAGACCCGGTAAGCAACCGTCCTGTCTTTGAATTCTGTTTTTCCCATATATTTTACAGGAAAAAACAACGCAAGCAGAACAAGTACCGCGACAGCCAGCAATATCATACACAATATTTTTAGAATGAACATTACGATATGTAAAACCATAGGCTATTCTTCCCTGCTTTTCTCCATCTTTTCCAGAATGTATTCCCGGACCTGAACGCCTCCGGTATCAGCCATGCAGTCGTCGATAAGGAGTTTTACCATATCAAGCGTCTCCTCTTTACCGTAGGCAATCCCGACAACCACGCAGTCAGACTTTCTGTAATACTTCTGCGCGAAAACATTCGACGGATAAATTTCCAATAAATCATGCTTGTTTTTGGAAAGCGTAATCACATAAACATTCCACTGGATTTTTCCCCATTTGATTTTACGGATTACATCTCTTTTTCTTTCAAGTAGATTATATCCAACGTATAAATCTTTATACCATTTCATAAACCTGCTCTCCGGCGATGTTATTTAATATTTCAATACATGCAAGTTTTTCTGCATTGTCTGTACAAATGGACAGACTGTTATATATATAATCCTGCAGTTCGCTGATATTGTTGAAAAATACCGGAAGCTCCGCAAGCGTCATGGACATCACCGCGCGCCGGACACTCGTTTCATGTGTCCGGAAAAGCTGCCGGTATTGCTCAAAAAGCCTCTCCTGCTGCTTCTTCACATACGCCTCTGTTGCCACGCCGTCTGCTTTCTGCTCCTCAAGTTCCACAAACAGGCTGTCGGAATTCAGTTTCGGCAGACGATAAACAATCTCATAAACCTCCGTCAATCCCAACGCCTGAATTTTCTCCCCGAAGCTGTCCCGAATCTGGTCTGTAATATCATAAGCGGAAAGCTTCGGATATAATTCCTCCTGACTGCCCTCAAGGAAAACAAACTGCGCTTCAATCTCCTCTGCACTTTTGCTGCTGAATTTCTGCTGGAACAAAAGACCGGTATTTTCCACGATTTCTCTTGCCACAGCCGATGCGTGCGTATCCTCTGCATAATCTTTTGTATAGAGTACGAGCAGCAGGTCGTTGATAATTTCCTGTATCATTAAATTCCCGCTCATGACGCTTTCGATGGTCTCGGAAGACTTTTCTATATTATAACGCATTTCCTCATATTCCTGCTGGGAAATTGTCTTAAAATTTATTTTCTCAAATGCTTCCATCACTTCTTCCAGATGCGGATAGTTTTCCGCCATAGAAGCTGTCTTTTTCAACATTCCCGCCGTTTCAAGCATATAGAGAAAGTCATCGAGGCTTTGGATACTGCCGCCCTGATAGATGGAAAGTCCCTGTGACACCAGTTCGAAAAACTTATCCTTCGTCATACGCAGCGGAAGCTGGGCGATAATCTCATGAATTTTTTCATTGACCGCCACGCTGTCTTCATCTTCCAGAATAAACTTCATGAGTCTGCGCGTCATATCCTCGTCGCTGTAATCATCAGGAATTTTCTGCTCCTTAAAGCGGTATTCCACCCGATTTAAGGCGTGCTCGTAAACATTGAGCCTGTCCACGTAGCATGTTAAATCCTGCACGCCGGTTACAATCTTTTTTCTGAGTGCCTCCATCGTTTCAATCTGTTTTTCAGTCTCTCCCTCATCTTTCCAGAGAGCCGCGACCACAGCATTGATTTCCGATATTTCATGATGATGGTCAAAAACCTCCACTTCATTTTCTTCCATCATAGAATAATAAGTATAGTAATTCATTGCCAGGCGAATCAGGGCATACCGGTAGTTGAGTTCCATAAACCGGACGGGGTATTCCCTTAAATGTTCTTCGATATTTTTGTTTTTCAGTAATTCGCCTACAATTTTTTTCATGTTGTTTCCTTCCTGTGTATCCGGCAAAACGCGCGTCTCTTTCCATTCGCCCTTGGCAGGGATTTATTTCATAATATCTGAAAAATCAAACGTTGCAAAATAATCCTCCGGCGTTTCGGCGCGCCGGATCAGTTCGACGCTGCCGTCCTCTTTTAACAGAAGCTCGGCAGACTTCAGCCGTCCGTTGTAATTATATCCCATTGCAAATCCATGAGCGCCGGTGTCGTGAATCACCAGAAAGTCTCCCCGCTCAATTTTTGGAAGTTTCCGATCCACGGCAAATTTATCATTGTTCTCACACAGCGAGCCGACAATGTCATAAATATGATTGCACGGCGCATCCTCTTTTCCCATGACGGTAATGTGGTGATAAGCGCCGTACATTGCCGGACGCATCAGGTTGACTGCGCACGCGTCTACGCCGATATATTCCTTATAAATGTGCTTTTCGTGAACCGCTTTTGTCACAAGCGCTCCATACGGGCCCATCATAAACCGTCCCATTTCCGTATAAATGGCCACATCGTCCATGCCCTCCGGCACGAGAATTTCCTCGTACACTTTGCGGACTCCCTCGCCGATTGCAAAAATATCATTCGGCGTCTGCTCCGGACGATATGCGATTCCGACGCCGCCGGAAAGATTGACAAAAGCAATATGGACATCGAGTTCCTTTTTCAGCGAAACCGCCAATTCAAAAATATCTCTTGCAAGCATTGGATAATATTCGTTTGTCACCGTATTGCTCGCCAAAAATGCGTGAATTCCGAAATGCTTTACGCCTTTGTCTTTTAAAATGCGGAAAGCGTCCCGGATCTGATTTGGCGTCATTCCGTATTTTGCCTCTCCCGGATTGTCCATAATCCCATTGCAGACCTCATAAACACCGCCCGGATTATACCGGCAGCATACGGTTTCGGGAATTCCGCACTCCTCCTCCATGAAGTCAATCATTGTAATATCGTCAAGGTTGATGATTCCTCCCAGCTTATTACAGTATTGAAATTCTCCCGCAGGGGTCTCGTTGGAAGAAAACATAATCTCGTCATTGCGGAATCCCAGTTTCTCCGCAATCATCAGTTCTGTGTACGAAGAACAGTCTACGCCGATGCCTTCTTCCTTTAACCGTTTAATAATAAACGGGTTCGGCGTGGCTTTCACTGCAAAATATTCCCGAAATCCCTTATTCCATGAAAACGCCTTATTGACGTTTCTTGCATTTTCCACAAATCCTTTCTCATCATAAATATGATAAGGCGTCGGATAAGTCTTTTCAATCTCTTGTAACTGCCCAAGCGTTACAAACGGTTTCTTTTCCATCTTTTCCATCTTTTTCAGTCCTCCTTTTGTTTCCATCCTTTCCGTATTGCTTTGTACGATTCGTAACGGTTATCTGCCGTAAATATCACACAGATACCGAAGTCTTTCAATCTCTTTTGGCGTAAACTGGTCTTTCAGCGCCCTCCATCTCCAGTTGGTTCCCATAGAAGACGGAAGATTCATCCTGCCGATATTTCCTACTTTCAGTACGTCCTGCAACTGGAAAATCACAATATCAGCGACGCTTTCATAAGCGGTCTTAAAAATAGCGTCCACCAGTTCTTCGATGGAAGCGTGGGGCGCTCCCATGTACTCGCGGATATATCCGAGTTCCCACCATTCGAGGCCGGAAAAATATCCTACCAGCGTATCATTGTCATGCGTTCCGCCATAGGCTACCGTATTGGAATCCCAGTTATACGGGAGATGTTCGTTCTTCCGGTCTCCGTCAAAAGCAAACTCCAGAATTTTCATGCCCGGATATCCGCTCTTTTCCAGCACTTCTTCGACCTCCGGAATTTTAACGCCCAAATCCTCCGCGATAATTTTCTTTCCGCCTACGGATTCGTTGATGACGTCAATCAGCTTCATGCCCGGTCCGTCCTTCCAGACGCCGTTTAATGCGTCGGAATCCTCTGCCGGAATCGCATAATATTTTGTCAGCCCGATAAAATGGTCAATCCGGATTACGTCGTACAGTTTGGCGGAGTGTTCCATCCGTTTTCTCCACCACATAAAATCTTCTTTTTCCAACTGCTTCCAGTCATAGAGCGGATTGCCCCAGCGCTGTCCGGTTTCAGAAAAAATATCCGGAGGAACGCCTGCGACTTTTTTCGGATTTAAGTCTTGATCCAACTGGAATATCTGAGGGTTCTGCCATACGTCTGCAGAGTCCTCTGCCATATAAAGCGGAATATCTCCGATAATTTCAATCCCGCTTTCATTGGCGTATTCTTTTAAACTGTTCCATTGCTCATAAAACTTAAACTGGACAAATTTATAAAATTCAATTGTTTCTTCCAGTTTCTCTCCGTATTTTTCCAGCGCCTCCGGCGTTCTGTACTTAATATCTTTATCCCATTCCTGCCATGCGATGTATTCAAAATGTTCTTTACATGCAGTGTAAATACAGAAATCCTCTAACCAGAATTTATTTTCTTCCAAAAACAGCAGATATGCTTCCGTCTCCTGGTGCGCGCTGTTTAAAAAGGCTTCTTTTAATACGGTAAAACGGGAATTGTAAAGCAGGCCGTAATCCACATACTGGTCTTCCATTTTCCAGCGGAAGCTTTCTACATATTCTTTTGTGAGCAGTCCTTCCTCTATCAGAAGATCCAAATCAATCAGATACGGATTTCCCGCAAACGCTGAGAATGAAGCATAAGGGCTGTCGCCGTATCCTGTCGGGCCAAGCGGTAACACCTGCCAGTATTTCTGCCTTGCCTGTACCAGCCGGTCTACAAACAGACGTGCTTCCTCTCCAAAAGTTCCAATGCCATATGGTGAGGGAAGACTGCTGATTGGCATCAAAATCCCCGCGCTTCTCTCAAATGGTTGTTGCTTCATAATGTCCTCCTAGTGCTGATATATTATGCGTATCAACAAATCTTTTATTGATGAACATGCGTAAATAAATGCTCCTGACAGTATTCCTTTCCGCCGGTACATTTCGAGCAGTAGCGGAATGTGAGTTCCGGATAATCCCGGTCCGTTCTTCCGCAGACTGCACACCGGTGCATTACGCCATTTTCATAGCGTTTTTCCTTGACACCCTTTTGAACCGACCGGACATACTCCCTTTTTCGCCGCATATTTCCAAGTCTTTTTCTGCTGCCGGAAAACCAGTACAACAGGAAATTCAACAGGGATAATACAATCATCGTCGTCTGAACGACTGCAAGAATTGTAGGATAATTCATAAACGCATAGATGATATCATAAATGATATATCCGCCATACAGAAAACCAAACCACTTTATTTTTATCGGGATAATAAAATAAAGTAACAGTTCCATATCCGGATAAGTCACAGCAAACGCAAGAAAAATCGACATGTTGATATAATAGGTGCTGACAAACGCAGAAATCGCTTTCCCCATCGTCTGCGCGATAATTGAAGAATATATCATATTGCCTTCTGTGTTTGAATAATAAACTGTCAGAACAAGATATAATATGATTGCTCCGACTACGGTAAATAAAAATCCGGAAAGCATATACACATTATACCGGTATGTCCCCCATGTACGCTCAAGCGTCGTACCAAGAGAATAGTAAAGCAGCATCATAATTACCGTAAAAATACCCAGTTCCTCCGGAACTGTCAAAATCCATGTCAACAGCCTCCAAATCTGTCCATGAAAAATCAGATATGGATCAAATGAAAAATATGCGTAAACCTCCGGACTGATCAGACTCATGACATAGCCGATGACATATCCGATAATTAAGTATAAAGTCAGGTTCGGTATTGCGTATTTACCAAACTTCCGTTCCATTTTTGACGGCATAAATTGCCCTCCATTTCTTTTATATAATAAACCACTATACAGTATAAATTCTGCTAATCTGTTTGTCAAACAACTTTGAAAAAATATTGAACGCCCTCAATCACACAGAAAACAGGGGAATCCCGGCTTAAAAAAGTCCCAATTTGTTCCATTGCATTTTCAAAGAAAATATACTATAATTATTGAGTTTCAGACGAAGAATGTCGAATTATCAGACCAATCAGATTATCAAATTGTTTTATTGATACATCAGGAGGCAAATATATGAGTGAGGTAAATACCTGCTATCGTTTAGGCGTCGATATCGGATCCACAACTGTGAAGATTGCTATTTTAGACGACAAAAACATCATGGTTTTTGCAGATTATGAGCGTCACTATGCAAATATTCAGGAGACTCTGGCACTGCTCTTAAAACGTGCCATGGATCAACTCGGAGAAATTACATTACACCCAATGATTACAGGATCCGGTGGACTTGCACTGGCAAATCATTTGGAAATTCCATTTGTTCAGGAGGTGGTCGCTGTCGCTTCCGCGCTCGAAAATTATGCGCCGCAGACAGATGTCGCCATTGAACTGGGTGGGGAAGATGCAAAAATTATTTATTTTACCAACGGCATCGAGCAGCGCATGAACGGTATCTGTGCCGGCGGTACCGGCTCTTTTATCGACCAGATGGCATCTCTTCTTCAGACGGATGCTGCCGGATTAAATGAATATGCCAAAAATTATCAGGCTATCTATCCGATTGCGGCCCGCTGCGGCGTGTTTGCAAAAACGGATATTCAGCCTTTGATCAATGATGGCGCCACCAAAGAAGACTTAGCCGCTTCGATTTTTCAGGCGGTCGTCAATCAGACGATTTCCGGTCTTGCCTGTGGTAAGCCGATTCGCGGAACCGTTGCCTTTTTAGGTGGTCCTCTTCACTTTTTACCGGAATTAAAAAATGCTTTTATCCGAACACTGAAGCTGGACGACGAGCACATTGTAGCGCCAAAACATTCCCATCTGTTTGCCGCCAGCGGTGCCGCACAAAATTATGATGAGAAGGTAAAAGTGCCTATTACTCAGTTATATGAGCGTCTGTCCAATGGCGTTGCCATGTCGATGGAATTAAAACGTCTCGATCCTCTTTTTGAGGACGAAAAAGATTATCAAAAATTTATCAGCCGCCATGAGAAAAATCAGGTAAAAAAAGGAGATTTATCTACCTATCAGGGAAACTGTTACCTTGGAATTGATTCCGGCTCAACGACGACAAAAGCCGCCTTGGTTGCTGAAGACGGTACACTGCTCTACTCATTTTACAGTGGAAACAACGGAAATCCGCTTCAGACAATTATTGATGCAGTCAAAGATATTTACCAAAAGCTTCCAAACGGGGCAAAGATTGTCCGCTCCTGCTCCACAGGGTACGGAGAGGCATTAATTAAAGCTGCGCTTCTCTTAGACGAAGGGGAAGTGGAAACGGTGGCGCATTTTTACGCAGCTGCATTTTTTGAACCCGGCGTTGACTGTATTTTGGACATCGGCGGACAGGATATGAAATGTATTAAGATCAAGGACGAGACGGTTGACAGCGTACAGTTAAATGAAGCCTGCTCTTCCGGCTGTGGCTCCTTTATTGAAACTTTTGCAAAATCTCTGGGATACTCCGTAGAGGACTTTGCGAAGGAAGCCTTATTTGCCAAAAATCCGACGGATCTTGGAACCCGCTGTACGGTATTTATGAATTCCAATGTAAAACAGGCGCAGAAAGAAGGCGCCTCTGTGGCGGATATTTCTTCCGGACTTGCTTATTCCGTCATTAAAAATGCCCTGTTTAAAGTCATCAAAATTACGGATGTAAAAGACTTAGGCAAAAAAATTGTTGTACAGGGCGGTACCTTTTATAATGACGCGGTTTTAAGAAGTTTTGAAAAGATTGCCGGCTGTGAAGCAATCCGTCCGGATATTGCGGGAATTATGGGCGCTTTCGGCGCGGCGCTGATTGCCAGGGAACGTTATGATGGTACTGAGACAACAATGCTTTCCTTAGCGCAGTTAAATGATTTTACATATACCACAAACATGACACGCTGTAAGGGCTGCACCAATGCATGTATGCTGACTATCAATAAATTCTCTGACGGCCGTCACTTTGTGAGTGGAAACCGTTGTGAAAAAGGCATTGGCGGTGTTAAAAATCAGTACAATCTGCCGAATTTATTTGAATACAAATACGAAAGAATCTTTGATTATGAGCCATTGGATCCCGAAACTGCCCCGCGTGGGGTCGTCGGAATTCCAAGGGTATTAAATATGTATGAAAATTTTCCTCTTTGGGCAACATTTTTCAGGGAACTTGGATTCAGTGTAATGCTCTCTCCAAAATCTTCTCACAAAATATATGAGATGGGAATTGAATCCATTCCAAGTGAATCCGAGTGTTATCCTGCAAAAATTTCCCACGGACATATTGAATGGCTGATTGCACATGGCGCAAAATTCATCTGGTATCCTTGTATTCCATATGAGAGGAACGAAACTCCTGATGCAAACAATCATTACAACTGTCCGATGGTGACATCTTATGCGGAAAACATTAAAAACAATGTGGAAGAATTGGAAAATTCCGATATTAAATTTATGAATCATTTTCTGTCCCTGACTTCAGAAGAGGTTCTGACAAAGCGGATGGTGGAACTGTTTGGCAGGGAATTCAACATCCCTGTTACAGAGGTTACAGAGGCGGTACATAAAGCATGGAATGAACTGGAAGCCTGCAGAAAAGATATCCAGAAAAAAGGAGAAGAAACATTAAAGTATTTAAAGGAAACCGGACGCAGGGGCATTGTCCTTGCAGGACGTCCTTATCATATTGACCCGGAGATTAACCATGGGATTCCGGAAATGATCAACTCTTACGGACTCGCTGTTTTGACGGAAGACTCTATCTCTCATCTTGGGAAAGTCGAACGTCCGCTCATTGTCTCAGACCAGTGGATGTATCATTCCCGGTTATATAAAGCCGCACAGTTTGTGAAAACGCAGGATAATCTCGACTTGATTCAGCTCTTTTCCTTTGGCTGTGGACTGGACGCTGTAACCACGGACGCTGTCAGTGATATTCTGACCAAATCCGGGAAAATCTATACGGTATTAAAAATTGACGAGGTCAGCAACTTAGGCGCTGCCAGAATCAGAGTCCGTTCCCTGCTTGCGGCGGTTCGGGTTCGCTCATCGCGGAATTATCATCATGAAATTCAGTCCTCTTCCTATCATAAAAAGGAATTTACAAAACAGATGAGGGAGGAGCGCTACACGATTCTGACCCCGCAGATGAGTCCGATTCACTTTACATTACTGCAGCATGCCATGAATTCGTGCGGATATAATTTCCAGTTGATGGACAGCAATAAATCATGTGTTGATTACGGATTAAAATATGTAAACAATGACGCCTGCTACCCGTCTCTGATTGTTGTCGGGCAAATGATGGAAACGCTGCTTTCCGGAAAATATGATTTGGATAAAACAGCGGTCATTATCACGCAGACCGGCGGCGGCTGCCGCGCCACCAACTATATTGGATTTATGAGACGCGCATTGGAAAAAGCGGGCATGAGCCAGATTCCGGTGCTCTCCTTAAATCTTCAGGGCTTGGAAAATCACAGCGGATTTCAGCTCACGCCGAAACTTATCGCCAAGATGATTCAGGCTGCAATGTACGGGGATTTATTTATGCGCGTTGTCTACCGGACCAGACCTTATGAATTAAATTCAGGCGAAACTGACAATCTTCACAGAAAATGGGAAGAAAAACTCTGTCGGGAACTCGACGACCACAAAATCGGCATGGGACGTTTCCGAAAGAATTTAAAACAGATTGTTCAGGATTTTGATCAGGTTCCCCGCAGGGATATTCAAAAACCGCGCGTCGGCATTGTCGGAGAAATTTTAGTAAAATTCTCCCCTACCGCCAACAATGATCTGGTCAATCTGTTAGAATCCGAAGGCGCCGAAGCTGTCATGCCGGATTTGATTGACTTTTTCCTGTACGGATTCAGAAACGCATCGTTTAAATATAAAAAACTTGGTTTCAGCAAGAAAAACATGATTTTTAACAACTTAGGAATTAAACTGATTGAATGGTTCCGGAAGCCTGCTAAAGAGGCGCTTAAAAAGAGTACCTACTTTACGCCTACTTCCGATATCTGGGAGACAAGCCAGATGGCGAAACAAGTCGTTTCCATCGGAAACCAGACCGGTGAAGGCTGGTTTTTGACCGGCGAAATGCTCCATCTGATTCATGACGGCGTGCCGAATATCGTCTGCACCCAGCCTTTTGCCTGTCTGCCAAACCATGTCGTCGGAAAAGGCGTCATCAAAAAAATCCGGAGTCTTCACCCGGAGGCAAATATTGTGGCTGTGGACTATGATCCGGGCGCGAGCGAGGTCAACCAGTTAAACCGGATCAAACTGATGCTTGCCACTGCGAACAAGCGGTTACAGCAGGAATAAAATTGATGTCTGCTGCCGCGAACAAGCGGTTGCAGCAAAAAATAAAATTGATGCCTGCTGCCGCGAACAAGCGGTTGCAGCAAAAAATAAAATTGATGCCTGCTGCCGCGAACAAGCGGTTGCTGCAGGAATAAAATTAATACCTGCTGCTGCGAACAAGCGGTTGCTGCAAAAAATAAAGCTGATAAAAAAGAACTGCCGATTCGTTTTTCACGATTCGGCAGTTCTTTTACTGAATTTTATTGATTTGTTTCTGTTTGTTATGCGGTTAAAATGTCTTTACATATCTATTCTGCTCATTTCAGCGATTTGACATGTAATTTCTTCCTGCTTTCCATGCGTTTTAGGGCTTCTTTACATGTCAATTTCACTCATTTCGGCAATTTGATATGTAATCTCTTCCTGCTTTCCATGCGTTTTAGGGCTTCTTTACATGTCAATTCTGCTCATTTCAGCGATTTAATATGTAATTTGCTCCACGCACCATGCAATTTAAGATTTTTTTACATATCAATCTCACTCATTTCAGAAATTTGACATGTAATTTGCTCCACGCACCATGCAATTTAAGATTTTTTTACATATCAATCTCACTCATTTCAGTGATTTGATATGTAATTTGCTCCACGCACCATACAATTTAAGACTTTTTTACATATCAATCTCACAAATTTTAGTAAAATGACATGTAATCCACTCCACGCACTCTAAAAATTCATATAAAAACGCACGTTTCTAAAAAAGTCAATTTTTTAAAAACTTATGCTTCTATATTTTCAATCTGCCAGTCAATCGGTTCCATGCCATGCTCCTTTAAAAACGCATTACACTTGCTAAAATGCCTGCAGCCGAAAAATCCGCGATAAGCAGAAAGCGGGCTGGGGTGCGGGGCCTCCAGCACTAAGTGTTTCGGATTGGTCAGCATGACTTTTTTTCTTCTGGCGGGACTTCCCCAAAGGAAAATCACGATTGGGCGGTCCTGCGCATTAACTGCCTGTATGACCGCATCAGTAAACTGTTCCCAGCCTTTGCCCTGATGGGAGTTTGCCTGATGGGCGCGGACTGTCAGTACGGTATTCAGCAGCAGCACTCCCTGATCTGCCCATTTTTTCAAATATCCGTTGTTTGGAATATAGCAGCCCAAATCATCATGTAATTCCTGATAAATATTCTGCAAAGACGGCGGTATTTCATTTCCCGGAAGAACAGAAAAACTGAGTCCATGCGCCTGATTTACATTGTGATAGGGATCCTGCCCCAAAAGCAGCACCTTTACTTCTTTGAGCGGCGTAAAATGAAACGCATTAAAAATATCATCTGCCGGCGGATATACGACCGTCGTCGCATATTCCTTTGAGACAAACTCATATAAATTTCTGTAATACGCTTTTGAAAATTCAGGTTTGAGCGGCGTCAGCCAATCATTCTGTATCATTCCCATTCATCTTTCCTCTTTTCTTTATGGTTTTTATAATCTCACCGGAACGCCTCTCCCCGAAAGATATTGTTTCAAATCTTTTATTTCAAGTTCTTTGTAGTGGAATAACGATGCCGCAAGCGCCGCATCAGCCTTTCCTTCCGTCAGGGCGTCATAAAAATGTTCTTTGACTCCCGCGCCGCCTGATGCAATCACCGGAACAGATACAACTTCAGCAATTGTTTTAGTCAGCTCAACGTCATATCCTGCCTTTGTTCCGTCACAGTCCATACTGGTCAGAAGAATTTCACCGGCTCCCAGATGTTCTGCCTGCATTGCCCACTCAACTGCATCAATGCCCATATCGACTCTCCCGCCGTTTTTGTAAATACTCCAGCCGGAGCCGTCTGCTCTCCTTTTTGCATCAATCGCCACCACAACGCACTGGCTTCCAAATTTGTCCGCCGCATCACTGATCAGCGCAGGGTTCATAATTGCCGCCGAGTTGATTGAAATCTTGTCGGCGCCTTCCCGAAGAATTGTCCGGAAATCGTCAATCGTCCGAATTCCGCCTCCCACAGTAAACGGAATAAACACCTGCTCGGCAACTCTCCTCACCAAATCCGCCACAGTTTCCCTGTGGTCGGAAGATGCGGTAATATCCAGAAAAACCAGCTCGTCCGCGCCTGCGCGGTTGTACTCTTTTGCCACCTCAACCGGGTCGCCGGCATCTCTTAGATTCACAAAATTGGTTCCTTTTACTACACGATTATTATTAATATCCAGACATGGAATAATTCTTTTCGTAAACATCACTTATCTCCCTGCAAAATTCTGTAAAATTTTAAGCCCGATATCGCCGCTTTTTTCCGGGTGGAACTGACAGGCAAAAATATTGTCCTTTTCCACCGAAGCATGAATGTGCGTGCCATACTCCACAGAGGCTTTCACAATCTGTTCCTCACGCGCTTTCAGATAATAAGAATGTACAAAATATACATAAGCATTTTCAGGGATATTTTCAAATAAACGGCCCTGGTTGCAAAGCGTCAGCGAATTCCAGCCGATATGCGGCACTTTCAAACCGTCTGTTTCGGGAATCCTAAGAATTTCTCCCGGAAGAATTCCAAGACCGGAAACGCCCGGACTTTCCTCGCTGCTCTCAAACAGCATCTGTAATCCGAGACAAATTCCCAAAAAAGGAATTTTGCGGTCAACAATATCATAAATCGTATTTACCAGATGATAGTCCTTTAATTTCTTCATCGCATCGCCGAAAGAACCGACACCGGGCAGCACGACATGATCGGCATTTAACAAAACGTCCCGATCCCGCGTCAGCACCGTCTGCTCTCCTAAAAACGCAAACGCTTTTTCCACACTTTTGATATTTCCCGCATCATAATCTATTATTGCAATCATTTACTGTTCCTCTCCCGTCGCTTTCCCATCAAGTTCAAACCAGAACTCTACGCCGTCTGAATGGTTCATCACGCCAAACTTTTTCTCGTGCCGCTCCATAATCGCCTTGACAATGGAAAGTCCGATTCCGTTTCCTCCGTATTCCCTTGTCCTCGCTTTGTCCACCTTATAAAATTTCGTCCAAATCTGTTCAATGTCTTCATCCGGAATAGGTTTCCCTGAATTAAAGACCGACACTCTTACTATATCATTTTTTTCAGTGATTGACACCCGTATTTTCCTTTTTTCGTCAACATGATGGAGGGCGTTGCTGACATAATTTGTGATCACCTCTTCAATTTGAAATTCATCCGCCCATACAAAAACAGGCTTTTTCTGCGTAAGTTCAACCGTTACTCCCGCCATATCGCACTGAATTTTCATTGTGTCCAGAACGCCGCGGACCACGGAAGTAATATCAAACCGCTCCATTTCCACCGGCGCGTTGCCCTGCTCAAGCGAAATTAAATTCAAAAGCTGTTTTACCATTTTGTTCATTTTCCCGGCTTCGTCAATAATAACGCCGCAGTAATACTGCATGTCCTCCGGATTTTCCATAATGCCTTCCTGAAGTCCTTCGGCATACCCCTGAATCAGCGCAATCGGCGTCTTTAGTTCATGGGAGACATTGGAAATAAATTCCTTGCGCATATTGTCTATTTCTTCTTTTTTTGCAATGTCCCGATGAAGCTCTAAATTCGCAGATTTTAAGTCCGATATTGTCTTTTCCAGTTTTCCGGACATCTCATTCATGCTTTCTCCAAGCACGCCGATCTCATCCTCCCGGTGTCCTTCATATTTTGTATTGAAATCTAAATCAGACATTTTTTTTGAAATTTCTGCAAGTTTTAGAACCGGTTTCGTGTACCGTCTCGTAATCAGAATAATCGTAACGGTCGTCACAACCAGCAGCGCAATCCCGACAAGCAGATAAAATTTGTTACTGATATCAATGCTTTCCTGGAAATTTTCGACGGACATCCGAATCAGCACAATTCCACCGGTATCCAGCGTGGCAAAAAGTTCGTAGTATTTTCTGCTGCTTGCATCTTCCTGCGTGGACTGGATAATATAGTTATCCCCTTCCTCAATAGTAACCGGCGTATCCCGCTGATTTCTGTTATTTCCTAAAATCATGTCTTTTCCACGGACAATCAACGCATTGCCCGCTCCATAGGCATAGATTGGATTCCATGAGTTGTCCAGAAGAATCAGGGTCGCTCCTGCGTTTTCACAAAGAGTATTTAAAGCATCAACATCTGCGCTATCGCTGAAATTTTCATCATCCGAAGAGATCTCCTGCACTTTTGAATAAACAGATTTAATGGAATGTTCCTTTTTCTGCACATAGTATTTTTCCAAAAAAAATTCACTAAAAATTCCTGCACCGGCCATGGAGATTGTCATAATGACCATAATCAACACCGTCAGTTTAAATCCAATCGTATGTTTCATTCTTTTACCTCAAATTTGTAACCCATGCCCCAGATTGTCACAATATATTTTCCACATTCTCCCAGTTTACTACGGAGTTTTTTCACATGGGTGTCAATCGTTCTGGCATCGCCAAAATAATCATAATTCCAGACATTATTGAGAATATTTTCTCTGGACAGGGCAATTCCTTTATTTTTTACAAAGTAAGAGAGCAGTTCAAATTCTTTAAAACTCAGTTCAACCGGCGTTCCCTTGACTGTAACGACATGCGCCGCCTGATTGATTTCCAGCGCTCCAGCTGTTTCAACCCGGTTTCCGTCCAGATTTCCGGTTCGTCGGAGAATCGCGTCGACACGCGCCACCAGAACCCTCGGACTGAACGGTTTTGTCACATATTCATCGACTCCCAGCTCAAATCCAAGCAGTTCATCGCTCTCTTCTCCCTTTGCAGTCAGCATGATTACAGGAACCTTTGACCGTTTCCGGATTTCCCGGCAGACTTCCCATCCGTCCATTTTCGGCATCATGACATCCAGGATAATCAAAGCAATGTCCTGCTGTCCAAAAAAGATATCAATGGCTTCCTCTCCATTTTCTGCTTCAATTACCTGATACTGCTTTCTCGTCAGAAAATCTTTCACCAGTTTCCTCATTCTTGCCTCATCATCGACGACTAAAATTTTCAACTGCTCCATCTTCCGCCTCCTGTTCATTTCCGCATGTTCTATCAAACCTCTATATTCATTAAACAATATTTCTGTGTCAATTTTATGAACACTGCAAAGATAATTCCTTTATGAGATATTGAAGTACATGATTGACGCTTTCTTCCCTGACACGATTGCGCCCCAGATCACCAAAAAAAATCGTTTCCGTTTTTACCGTACCCGCAATATAATATCCGAAACAAACCGTTCCTACCGGCTTGTCTGACGTTCCACCCGCCGGACCGGCAATTCCGGAAATCCCGACTGCAATATCTGCTTCATTCGCCTTTGCAGTGCCCTTTGCCATTTCTCCCGCGGTCTGTTCGCTGACTGCCCCATATTGCTGTAACGTTTCTTCGGAAACGCCCGCATACTTTACTTTTGCTTCATTGGAATATGTCACAAAACTTGCGTTCAGCACTTTAGAAGCATCTGCCACGTCGATGATACGCGCCGCCATTTTCCCTCCGGTGCAGCTTTCTGCAAATGAAATGGTGTACCCTTTCTTTATTAAAATCTGTACCAGTTTTTCTGCCTGATTCATTTTTTCTCCTCTCCAGATTAGGGTGTCAAAAAGGGGCTTTTGACACCTTAATCCTCTCTATAAAAAAATCCTGAATTTATGTTTATTTTAACACAAATTCAGGAGAATATATATTCCATTATCACAAACGATGAAGCGGCAGCAAAATTTTTTAGGAGTTTCCTTTAAGACCTCTTTTTATACTCCGCAATAATTTTCCCAATCTCATGATAGTCCCGCTGCATCAACTCTTCGCAGACCTGCACTTGCAAAATGTCTTCCGGTATTTTTTCCATGATTTTTTCAATAACAAAATCTTTACTTTTCTGCCGGTATTTGGGCATTTGATTGATTTCCTGTATATGTGCCAGTTCCGGTCTCCAAAGAATACTTAATTTTCTTTTCAATTTCACTTTTGGATTTTTTTGAGGCGTTCTGAGAATATAAAAATCCGTCCTGCCGTTTTCGATTTCAACCGTAATGATTCCCCACCACTGCGGCACATGTTCCATAATATGATGCGCATGACTCGTTCCAACAACAACGTAATTATAGTCGTAAAATAAATTATAATCCCGCACCTGCCTGCTTAATCGGGCATATGTATCTGCATCACTTTTAATCTCGATACCATACAAGGCATCCGGTGTAACTAAAACCGCGTCTGCTCTAGAACGTCCCATCTGTTTTTCTTCAATAATCCGGTTCGTAGGATAAAACTCATCCAAAAAATCAAACAGCGGTTCTCTGATATCTTTATCGTACAGCATTGGGGTTCCTTTCCAGTACAATTAAAAAAGCGGACGCATCAAAATCCGAACTTCGTTCGGAGGCGTCCGCGTAGGAGATAAGGAATCCTCCCAGCTTCGCTGGGTCCCTCCTTACCTCAAATAATGGACTAGATGGGAATCGAACCCATGTCCAAAAGTCTTTCCACCGTTCTTCTACTATCATAGTCCGTTATTTTCCATTCCCTCCGGATATCGAGAACGAACACTCTATATCCTTTAGTAGCTTCATATTTCTCCTATATACGCAAAGCTTTGTATACAGGGTGCCCTACGAAAAGTCGATGCCAGCGTTTAGGATGTAGGAAGCCTAAACCTGACAGCTGCCGTAATTAGGCAGCGTATGCTAATTTATTATTATCAGCGTTTATTTTTATTTGTGATTTAACGCATCACCTGCGGATAGCTTCACCGGATTCCAAACCCCTGTCGAAACCAGTACTAGCCCTTACCGGTTAAATAAAGTGCCTCTTTAGTATGGCACAAGGATTAAAAAAAATCAATCCTTTCTGTCTGAGATTTGTAAATCAAATAATTCGCAGATTTTGTTCATTCAATTACGCCTGTATTTTGTTAATCAAATCCAATAATTCCGGTTTGGATAAGAGTCCGATGCTTCGTTCCTCTTCAATTCCATTGGAAAACATCAGAATGGTTGGAATAGACATAATATTATACTGCAGAGATACGGTCGGATTTTCATCGACATCCACTTTGCAGATTTTCACTTTTTCTGTTTCGTTTGCGACTTCCTCAAGAATTGGCGCAAGCATCTTACAAGGTCCACACCATCCGGCCCAAAAATCCACCAAAACCGGACCGTCTGCCTTTAATACTTCTTCTTCGAAAGTTTGATCTGTCACATGCACAATTTCCATCGTTGTATCCTCCTTGATTCGATTGGTTTTTTCACTGCCTTTTTCAAGTAATTCTATCCTGCGCTTTACCATAAATGGTTGTTTTTAAGCGTCTTTTAAAAATGCTTTGTAACATTTATAAGTTTCATATACATCTGCTTTACTTGTAATCTCCCACGGCGCATGCATATTTAGCACTGCAACACCGCAGTCAATCACCTCCATGCCATAGAGCGATAAGATATATGCAATTGTTCCACCGCCCCCTTTATCCACTTTTCCAAGTTCAGCCAGTTGGAACTGCACATGGTTCTCATCCATGATTTTCCGAAGCGCTGCCAGATATTCTGCATTGGCGTCATTGGATCCGGATTTTCCTCTGGCGCCCGTAAACTTATTAAAGACAACGCCTCTTCCTAAAAATGAAGCGCTGCGTTTTTCAAAAGCATCGGCAAACAGCGGATCAAAACCGGCATTGACATCGGAAGATAACATCCTGCTGTTTTTGAGGCATCTGCGCAGCTTCAGGTCATTGTAATCTCCATTTAAATTGAGCAGTTCTGCTACGGTATCGTCAAAAAAGTGGGACTGCATTCCGGTTGCGCCGACGCTTCCGATTTCTTCTTTATCCACGAGAAGACAACATGCGCTTTTTTCCAAATTTTCTGCTTCCAGCATAGCAATCAGTGAAGTGTATGCACAGACACGGTCATCCTGCCCATAAGAAATAATCATACTCTTATCAAAACCCAGTTCCCTTGCAGGTCCTGCAGGCACGATTTCCAGTTCTGCAGACAGAAAATCTTCTTCCTCAACATGATATTGATTTTTTAATATCTCTAAAATTCCTGCCTTGACGGCCTTCTTTTCTTTTCCCTTCAACGGCATATTGCCCACCAATACGTCAAGGTTTTCTCCCTCAATTACCTTCACTGCTTTTTTATCCATCTGATCGGAAGCAAGGTGGATCAATAAATCCGTGACACAAAATACCGGATCGTTTTCCTTTTCACCAACCGCAATTTCCACAACCGACCCATCTTTTTTTGCGATTACGCCATGGATTGCAAGCGGTGTTGTGACCCACTGGTATTTTTTGATTCCACCGTAATAGTGGGTATCCAGATATGCGAGTCCTTCCGCCTCATACAGCGGATTCTGTTT
>CANQMA010000022.1 GCA_947624875.1 uncultured Lachnospiraceae bacterium | reverse complement strand
AATTTAGAAATTTCAACTGTTTTTTTAACGTAAGTGGAATTTAATCTTTCACACGGAATTTACTTTTACAAGTCAGTTCTGGAATAAAAAGTCCTGAAAGCCCTTGCGAAAGGGCTTTTTTTATGCTATCATAAAGGCTCGTGATATATAAGAACTACGCACATAGTTCATTATGACACAAAATTTCCTTGCTTTTCCGTTGAGGGGAAAAGCCAGAGACCAGAAGGAGGTAGAAAGCATGAACAAATATGAATTAACAGTTGTTGTTAGTGCTAAGTTGGAAGATGAAGAAAGAGCTGCGGAATTAGAGAAGGTAAAAGCTCTCGTAGAAAAATTTGGCGGAACAGTAACAAATGTCGAAGATGCCGGAAAGAAAAAGTTTGCTTATGAAATCCGGAAGATGACAGAAGGTTACTACTACTTCATTGCAATTGACACTGATAACAAAAATTTACCAAGCGAGCTTGGAAGCCAGTTTCGTATTAGTGAAAATGTTATCAGATTCATGACAGTTTCTGTGGAAGAAGCGTAATCGATACATTAGGAGGCGAAATATGAATAAGGTGATATTGATGGGCAGACTGACCCGTGACCCGGAAGTGAGATATTCCACTTCAGGAGATAATCAGTTGGCTATTGCGAGATATACATTAGCGGTAGACAGAAGATTTCGCAGAGATGGAGATCAGCAGACTGCAGATTTTATCCGTTGTGTAGCATTTGGCAGAGGCGGAGAGTTTGCAGAAAAATATTTTCATCAGGGAACAAAAATTGTAGTGGAAGGCCGGATTCAGACCGGAAGCTACCAGAACAAAGAGGGACAGACAGTATACACGACAGAAGTTGTTGTAGAAAATCAGGAATTTGCTGAGAGCAAGGCTGCGGCAGAACAAAATCACAACTATCAGCCGCAGGAAGCAGCGCCGACTGCACCGGCAGGAGATGGATTTATGAACATTCCTGACAGCGTAGACGATTCCGGATTGCCATTTAACTTTTAATGAAAGATAGGAGGTCTATTATGCCATATAATAAGAGTGAAAGACCGGACTCTCCAATGAGAAGAAGAGGCGGCCGTAGAAGAAAAAAAGTTTGTGCATTCTGTGCAAGTGAGAATAAGACAATTGATTATAAAGACGTAGCGACTTTAAAGAGATACGTATCAGAGAGAGGTAAAATTCTTCCTAGAAGAATTACCGGAAACTGCGCGCGTCATCAGAGAGCGCTCACGACAGCAATCAAGAGAGCGAGAAACATCGCTTTGATGCCTTATACCGTTGAATAAGATGTGATAATCAAGGCTCTCCCAAGTTTGGGAGGGTCTTTTTTTGCGCCGCCGCATCTTTCTATTTCACTAAAATCAAGTGGAATAAAGTAAGTTTTAGGTATCAAATCCGCAGCGTTTCATCAGTTCACGCGTTTTTTCCATGGAGGAATCCGTGACGGATGAGAGGGAATGCCGGAGAGAATGAAAATCCTTCCTGGAAGAAAATAGCCGCTTCAGATTCAACTTTACCCAGTAAAATGGCAGCAGAAAAGGAAATCTGCTCAAAAGCCCGCCGTAATAACTGTTCATGGTATGGTAGTCAGGAAAGATTTTAGACCGCATGGAAAGTTTTTCCTTTTTGTGGATGACGGCATGATTGATTTCTTCCTGTACCATGCGCCCGAAAGCGCCATTCTGAATAATATACTCCCGCAGCAGAGATACGGTAATCGTTTCTTCTTTTGAAAGTTTTTTGTCGTAAAACCAGGAGTCAATCAGTAAATGAAGCCCATGGGCAAACGCATCGAGTCCCAGTTGCTGCAATTCATGATGAACAAACTCCCAATCTGTAAGAAAGCCGGACTGCAGCATCATATACAGATCCATACACTGATTGAATCCGATGCCGCCTTTTCGAAAATGTTTGGCCATGTGGATGATGTGATAGATGTAAAAAAATTCATGACTCATTTCATATTCATGGGAGGAATTTTTCTTTAAGACACAGTGCTCCCAGATATCATTCAGATAGTCATACCATTTGACATACCCGCGGTCAATGAGCTTTTGCTGCATTTCCACTTTAATCTTGTTGACCGGTTTAAAAAAAGAAATTTCGTCAGGGTCTTTTTTCTGAAAAACATAGCCCTGTTCCTGAAAAAGAGTTTTAAGGGCAGAAAAATCCCCCTTGCGATAGAGAATGTCAATATCCGCCATCGGGCGCATCGCAGGGTCAGGGTAAAGATACTTTGTCACACTACCCTTTAAAAAAACAAAATCGATTCCCTGATTGGTCAGATGTGCGTTTAGATTTTGAATTTCAAAGGCTCTGTTCGCATCCGCCACGAGAGCCTTTTTATATGCTAAGAGATATAAATTCCATTGCGGAATCTGCTCCGCCACGCTTTTCGGCAGTTTGGATAAACCAAAATACAAGGTCGGAACAAGTCTCTGGATGGAAGCAGTCTGATAAATCATCTCCCAATCAGTATCCGATGGGGGAACCGCCGGCTGACGGCCGGTTACTGAACATCGGAGCAAATCCAGAAAAGTTCTGATATCTTTTTCACGAAACATGGAAAATCCTTTCTGTACCTTTTAAACGGATTATTCCGTAAGAGGAATCCCGCGGTGCTCGACAGAAGTAGAAAAAACAATCTGTGTCTTCGTGCTTCCAAAGGTCTGCAATTCGCCAATAAAATGATCCAGTTCTTCCGTGCTCTTAAACATGACCTCGATCAACATGGCATAGTCTCCGGTAACACAGTTACATTCTACAACATTGTTGCAGCTTTTGATGTAAGGATAAAACTCCTGTTTCTGTCCCGGATGCACTTCCAGATTAATAAAAGCCTTAATATGATAGCCCAATTCAGCGGCATTAATGCGGGCGCTGTACCCGGTGATAATACCCGCATTTTCAAGACGCTCAATTCGTGCCGATACTGCCGGCGAGGACAGAAAGACCTGGTTTGCAATCGCCTTTAAGGGGGTGCGGGCGTTTTCGTGTAACAGTTTGATGATCTGCTCATCGATATGGTCTAATTCGTGACGCATAGTAGTACTCCTTTCTTCTTTTTATTTTTCAGTCTTGTGTCGGTAAAATTTAATAATAGAATAAAATTTCACTGAAAACTTTACTAAATAAAGTAAAGTTTGTAAAAACACAATTTCAGTATAGCACAATATTGAATTTCCGAACAGATAAATTTGATATTCCCTTAATAAAATAAACAGGGACGCATAACACAATTCATAAGTTCATAAAATAGAACAGCGTTATAGAGACGACAGTAATCAATAGGGGAGTCTAAGGGGATTATGGAGATTTATGTTGTAAAAGAGGGAGATAACATTGACCGCATTGCAGAACAATACGGGATTCCGGTGCAAAGAATTATTACGGACAATCAGCTGGTTTCTCCGTATCGGCTTGCAGTCGGGCAATCACTGGTCCTTGACGACGGAGGGAAAAGAAGCAATCAAAGAACAGCAGTCATCAATGGATTCGCCTATCCGTTTATCAGCCGATATGTGCTGAGGGAAAGTCTGCCTTCGATGTCGGGCCTCGCAGTCTTTTCTTATGGATTTACGACGGATGGCGAAGTTCTCCCGCCGGCGCTGGCAGTTGAGGAGATGATTGCGCTGGCATATGAATTTTCCGTAAAGCCGATTTTGACACTGACGCCATTAGGAGCGGATGGAAAATTTAATAATAATTTAATTTCCGCAGTAATAAACAATGAAGCGGCAATCGAAAATCTGATCAACAATCTGCTTTCTATTATGCTGGAAAAAGGCTATCTGGGGTTGGATATTGATTTTGAATATATTAAGGCGGAGGATCGGGACACGTTTGTTGATTTTGTGCGCACCGTCACAGAGAGGATGCACGAAAACGGCTACACGGTGTCCATCGATCTGGCGCCAAAAACGTCGGCAGATCAGCCGGGGCTCTTATATGAGGGGAAAGATTATCCCGCATTGGGAGCCATCACAGACAGCGTGCTCGTCATGACGTACGAATGGGGATATACTTACAGCGAGCCAATGGCGGTTGCGCCGATTAACAAAGTCCGTCAGGTGCTGGATTATGCCGTTTCGGAAATTCCTTCAGAAAAAATCAATATGGGAATCCCAAACTACGGATATGACTGGCCGCTTCCCTACGAAAAAGGGGTGACAAAGGCAAAGACAATCGGAAATGTGGAGGCCATTCAGCTCGCAGTCACTTACGGGGCGCAGATTCAGTATGATGAAGTCGCACAGACGCCTCATTTCAATTATATCAGCGGAGGAACAGAGCATGAGGTCTGGTTTGAAGATGCCAGAAGCCTTCAGGCAAAAATGGAACTGGTTTATGAGTATAATTTAAGAGGAATCTCTTATTGGCAGATTATGCAGTTGCTCCGTATGAACTGGCTGTTAATTGATTATAATTTTAATGTGGAAAAAATATAGAGGGTGCATGGACAAATCAGTTGAATAAATGGATAAACAGTAGTAAGATAAAGAATAAATTCAGGAAAAACATTCAGAAAAAATAATAAAGGCAGGTAAAAAAATGAACATTCAGGGAAAACATTTTCTAAAATTATTAGATTATACGCCGGAGGAAATTTCAGGGCTGCTAAGCCTTGCGGAAAAATTAAAGGAAAAGAAAAGAGACGGAGAGCCGGTCGATGTACTCCGGGGAAAAAATATTGCGGTTATTTTTGAAAAAACCAGTACAAGAACCCGCTGCTCTTTTGAGGTGGCGGCGCACGATCTGGGAATGGGCGTCACTTATCTGGATCCGTCCGGCTCACAGATTGGGAAAAAAGAGAGTATTGCAGATACGGCAAGAGTTCTTGGAAGAATGTTTGAGGGAATCGAGTACCGTGGATTTGAACAGGAAATTGTCGAGGAGCTGGCAAAACATGCGGGCGTTCCGGTCTGGAACGGGTTGACCAATGAATTTCATCCGACGCAGATTCTGGCAGATTTTATGACACTGCGGGAGAAGTTCGGCTACCTGAAAGGGCTGAAGTTTGTCTACATGGGAGATGCCCGTTACAATATGGGGAATTCCCTGATGGTAGGATGCGCAAAAATGGGAATGCATTTTGTCGCCTGCGCGCCAAAGAAATATTGGCCGGATCAGGCGCTCATTCAGGAGTGCAAAGAGATTGCAAAGGAAACGGGAGCCACCATCGATTTTGATGAAAATCCGGCAACCGCAACCAAGGGTGCCAATGCTATTTATACAGACGTCTGGGTTTCTATGGGAGAGCCGGACAGCGTGTGGGAAGAACGGATTTCAGAATTAAAACCGTACCGGGTTACGATGGAACTGATGAAAAATGCAGCAGATAACGCTGTGTTTATGCACTGTCTGCCGGCATTTCATGATTTACATACAAAAATTGGAAAAGAAATCCATGAAAAATTCGGGCTCGAATGCATGGAAGTGACAGACGAAGTGTTCGAATCACAATATTCGGTTGTTTTTGACGAGGCTGAAAACCGCATGCATACCATCAAAGCCGTGATGGCAGCGACGCTTGGAGCAGAATTTTAAGTGAAAAAATAAAAGCCTGAACGAATAATTCTCCTGTTTTTACAGATACTAGAAACATCATATGTAAAATGGAGGATGAGAAATGAAAGCAACAGGAATTGTTCGACGTATTGACGAACTTGGAAGAATTGTGGTTCCGAAAGAAATTCGACGGACACTCAGGGTGCGTGAAGGGGACCCGATGGAAATATATACAAACCATGAAGGGGAAATCATTTTGAAAAAGTATTCTCCGATTGGTGAAATCGACGGATTTGCAAAACAGTATGCGGAAAGCCTGGCGCAGGTTTCAGGATACCGTATTTTAATGAGTGACCGGGATCAGATTATTGCCGCTTCCGGCGGCGCTTCCAAAGGTCTGATTGGAAAAAATATCAGCCCGGAAATGGAGCAGTTATTGAAAGACCGAAGTAAATTTACGACTTCGGACGGAGTCAAAAAGGGAATCCCGATTATCGAGGGAGAAGAAGCGCCGCAGACAGGACAGGTTATTTATCCGATTATCTGTGAAGGGGATATTATTGGCAGTGTAATCATACTGGGAAAAGAGGAAAATGAAGCGGTTTCTATTACAGAAGAAAAGCTTGCAATGGTGGCAGCAACCTTTTTGGGAAAACAGATGGAAAACTAAAACAGCGAAACCTTTGGCAATAGTGGATTTTTCTTGACAAAAACTACCAAATAGAGTATAAAGTTAATAGATACAGCGAGGAAAAAGACGTATCGTAATTTATCAAGGAGGGTAATAGAATGAATAAGACCGAATTTGTAGCAGCTATCGCAGAAGAAGCTGGCATTACAAAGACAGACGCTGATAAGGCAGTAAAAGCGTTTACAGCAGTAGTTGAAGAACAGTTAAAGAAAGGTGAAAAGATTCAGTTAGTTGGATTTGGTACTTTTGAAGCAGTGAAAAGACCAGAGCGTCAGGGTGTAAATCCTGCAACAAAGGAAAAAATCACTATCGCAGCAGCAAATGTTCCAAAGTTCAAAGCAGGCGCAGCATTAAAGAATGCATTAAACTAATTGAGTGTGATTTAAAAAGAACTGTTACTTTAGTAACAGTTCTTTTTAAATGTAACGATTAAGGAGAAACCATGAGAATTGATAAATATTTAAAGGTATCGCGGATTATTAAAAGAAGAACCGTGGCAAACGAGGCCTGTGACGCCGGCAGAGTTTTTGTGAATGGAAAACCCGTCAAAGCGTCTTATGACGTTAAGATTGATGATATCATAGAGATTCAGTTCGGACAAAAAACCGTGAAAGTCAAGGTGTTAACTTTAAGTGAAACCGTAAAGAAAGATGCTGCCGCCGATATGTATGAGGATTTAAGTGTGTAAAACAGTGTCATAACAGACACAGAAATCCAATATAATAAGATAGAACAAAATTTTTGTGGGATTGGTATGGAAAATAACAGCAGTCTGAAACCTCATAAACTGGTTATGGAACGTAGAAAAAAACTCAATCTTTCCGGCATCAATGATGTGGTGTCTTTTGACTTAAAACATGTTTTGCTTGAGACCAATATGGGAATGTTGTCCATCAAAGGAAATGACCTGAAAGTGACAAAGGTCAATCTGGATAATGGAGAGATCAATGTGGACGGCGTGGTGGACAGTCTGGAATACTCTGATGTGAAAGATTATAGTCAAAAAGGGAAATCCATGATCAAGAGGATGTTCCGTTAATGAATGAGCAGATTTTGGAAGAACTGCAGCTGCTGGCTGTGAGTATTTATGCGGGGCTGGTCTTTATTCTCTGCTATGATGTCATCCGGATATTCCGCAGAGTTTTCCCGGCGTCGATGGCGCGCAGCATTATAGAAGACGTTTTGTTTTGGACGGCAGCAGCCATTTATCTGTTCCAGCTTTTTTTAAGATATAATTATGGAAGCCCCAGATACTATGGAATTGGAGCGACAGCGCTGACCATGCTGATTTATGAATGGCTGGTTGGGAGGAAAATTATCAATCCGCTGTCAGACAGGCTGCGGCAGTTTTTGCGGATACTGCTAAAACCATTGAAAAAAATACGGAATGGATTTAAACTAGTATATCATAAGGTCTTTCAGAAAAAGAAGAAGATATTACGAAATCAAAGGGATGAGCGCATCAATGACGTCAAACAACCGACTAAAAAGCGGAATCACAAGAGATTCCGTCTCAAGAAATCCGAGAACCCCGAATCGCAGGGCCGAAATGCAGAGAGTGCAGACGCGGCCGGGAAGAAGGGACACGCCGGTACGAAGGCTGGACCGGATTCGAAAACGGAGAATCAAAAATAGAAGAATGATGATTGCTGTGACCGCAGTTGCATTTTTAATCTGTATTGTGATTGGAATCCAGACCATCCAGAAATACAGCACTCTGCGGGAACTGCGGGAACAGGAGAGCAAACTTCAGGCGCAGTACGAAGCCGAACTTCAGCTTTCTCAAGAACTGAAAGATAAAGAAGCTTATGTCAAAACGGATGAATATGTAGAAGAAATGGCGCGGAGGCTTGGGCTGCTATATCCAAATGAAATTATTTTTAAATCTGATAAATAAAATTGAGAGGAATCTCCAAAGTGTGATGGCTGACCGTCATACTTTGGAGATTTTTTGTTATGAGGATACCGAGAAAATTCAATAAATTGTGAAAGTCATTCGTGTCGAAAACTCTAATCACAGAGGGGTAAAATTTTGACAAAAAAATCAAATCGGGTTGGTTATACTACTGTGCGTAAAAAGGAAAGGAGGCGTCTTATGAAGCAAAAAGTGGTAAAACCGGCTTTATTACTAATGATTGCTGCACTCCTGTGCTATATACCGCTGCATGGGTATTATCCTTTTGCAGTCGGGTGGTTTGCGGCCTTATGTACCGTCCGATACCTATCTCCATTAGCCTATCTCGTGATGTTGTTTTCATTTCGTCAGAGCGCAGGCATTCTTACCATCATGAAATATGGCATCTTTATGGGAAGTCTGGGGATTTGTCTTTCCAGATACAGAAGCTATACAAAGAAATATAATTATCTTGTTGCAGCCGTTGTCACCTTAGCATTTGGTATTGGGTTGGAGGGGATGGATTGGGCGATGAGCGGCAGCATCCGGCAGGAGTTGTATTTTCTGATTCCAATTATACTGATTGAATGGTCTGTCACAGCCATCTTTACTTATCTGGTGCAGAAATTTATGTGGTACATACCCGCAAAGACCAGTTATTTTCTGGAGATGAAACGGCAGCAGACCATCCGCACAGAGGAAATGCTCCGTGCATCGTATGCTTTTAAAAATCTAGCCGCAAAAATACGGGGAATGACAATCATTGAAAATAATATGCCAAAGCTTCACGACAATCTGGTAGAGCAGGAAATTAACAATAACCTTTGCTTTGGCTGTGAAAACGGACAGATTCAGTACATGGAACGAATGAAACTAAATTATCTCTGGTACAACAAGATGCTGGAGACCAGAGAGGCAATGGCGATTCAACTCGGAGAAATGGCAGATATTATGGAGTATTATACAAGACTTCCAACGGGGGAGAAAAGGAGACTTTGGGGTATGGAAAATTATATACGGAAACGGCTGCGGGAGAGAAAAATGCAGACCAAGAAAATAGCCATCATGCAGTCGCCTAAAAACCGGGTGGAAATCCGCGTCTCGGCAAAGAAACGCGGGAAAAATGATATTCCGACCGAGGTGCTTGAAAGAACGCTGTCAGAGGCGGTCGCCAGACCAATCCGCGTTTCGGGAAACAGTCTGCGGGAACTGACGGATTCCTTTGAGGAATATGTGTTTTATGAAGATGTCAATTTCAGCACGGTCAGTGGAACTGCGAGGAGAACGCGGCAGGATGAAGATGTGTCCGGGGACAATTTCACCTATATGGAGATGGATTGCGGCCAGACCTTCATGAGTATTTGCGACGGAATGGGTTCGGGAGAGAAGGCGCGGGATTATAGTGAAATGATTATTGACCTGTTGGAACAATTGTTGTCCAGTGGATTTGGGGAAGACACGACATTAAAGCTGATTAATTCTGTAATGCTGACAGGAAATCAATGGCAGGAACCGGCAACTCTGGACATGGCGCTGATTGACAGGTATTCAGGAATCTGCCAGTTTCTGAAAATGGGAGCAGCCTGCACCTACATCAAAAGGGGTAATTGGGTGGAGTGTATTAAGTCAACATCGCTTCCGATGGGCGTGATGGAAAATGTTGACATGGAAACCATTACGAAAAAACTTTATGATGGAGATTTTGTGATTATGATCTCAGACGGCATTGTAGATGCACTGCAGTGCGAGGATAAAGAGGAGTATATGGGGCGGATTATTATGGATATTGAAACCTTAAATCCAAAGGAAATGGCTCTTCAGATATTAAACCGCTCTCTGGAAATGACGGAAGGAATCCCAAGAGATGACATGACGGTAATCTGCACAGGAATTTGGGACCGGCTGGATTGACAGAAAAACCCGCTTCAAGTATTCTAATAGTACAATAAAGAGAAAGTCAGGACCGGCTTATGGAACGCAGAGTATATCGATATATCAAAGAACATCAGCTGATCGCAGAGGGGGAAAGTGTTCTGCTCGGAGTTTCCGGCGGAGCGGACTCTATGTGTCTGCTGTATCTTCTCAATCAACTAAAGATGCAGCTTCACTGCTCGATTCATGTGATTCATGTCAATCACATGCTTCGGGGAGAAACGGCAGACAGGGATGCGGACTTTGTAGAGAAAATCTGTATGAGATTGGAAGTTCCTTTTTATCTGGAAAAGGTAGATGTAAGCGCTCTTTCAAAGTCCGAGGGACTGTCTGAGGAAGAAGCGGGAAGACAGGCGCGGTATGAGATTTTTGGCCGTTATCAGCAAAAACTTGGCATTGACAAAATTGCTGTGGCACATCATCTCAACGATCAGAGTGAAACCGTATTATTTCATTTGTTTCGAGGAACCGGGATTCATGGACTTACAGGCATCCCGGTTCAAAGAGGCAGTGTGATACGGCCGCTTTTATGCTGCGGCCGTTTGGAAATCGAGAACTATCTGGCAGAGCATAAAATTCCTTATTGCAATGATGAGACCAATCAGGATGTCAAATATACGAGAAATAAGATCCGCAGAGAACTTCTCCCCTATATCAGGGAAAATATCAATGCGCAGGCAGAGTATCATATTGCATCGGCAGCCGGCCGGCTCCGGGAACTGGCAGAGTATTTCGATATGCAGATTGAAGAGGCTTACGCCCGTTATGTGCAGGATGCCAAATTGCTCGAGAAAGGGTTTTCGCTGCACCCGGCGTTGTGTAAAGGGCTGATTCGAAAATTGATTCAGGTACAGGCGGGAAAACTCAAGGATATTACGGAAACTCATATTGAGGCCGTGTATGGGCTGACAAATAATCAGACATCAAAAAGTACGGACCTTCCTTATGGGCTTGAGGCTGTGCGGACTTATGATGGGATTGAGATCCGTCATAAAGCAAAGTCTCAGAGTGAAGCGCTGATGCTCGAAGTGATGCGTGGAAAAACAATCATTCCAAATGAATATGTAGCAATATCACTTGAAAAAAACACGATGGATTCCGATAATATTCCGGAACGCATGTATACGAAATGGTTTGATTGTGATAAAATAGATAAGTTAAATATCAGAACCCGTTTATCGGGAGATTATTTAATTATTGATGATAAAGGAACCCGAAAGAAACTAAAAGAATACCTGATCGAGGAAAAAATACCGAAAGAGGAACGGGGAAAACTGCTGTTATTGGCAGAGGGCAGCCATGTGCTATGGGTCATCGGCCATCGGATCAGTTCTGCTTATAAAGTTAAATCCACGACAAAACAGGTGATTCGTGTAGATTATTTAAAACGATAGTGAGGGTAACAAAAGATGAGGGACAAGATCACAGTGATGATTTCTGAAAAAGAAATCAATAAAAGAGTTCGGGAGATTGCAAAACAGATTAGTCATGATTATGCAAAAAAAGAAATCCGCTTAATTTGTATTTTGAAAGGAAGTATTTTTTACACCTGTGAGCTGGCAAAACGGCTTACAATTCCGGTGACGCTGGATTTTATGAAAGTATCCAGCTATGGTTCCGGTACAGAAAGCAAAGGAACGATTGAAATTCAAAAAGACCTGGATGAAAGTATCGAAGGATTGGATGTTATTGTGGTGGAGGATATTATTGATTCCGGAAACACGCTAAGCCATCTGATTCCGTTATTAAAAGAGAGAAAACCCGCCAGCATAGGCATTACAACGCTTTTGGATAAACCGTCCAGAAGGGAAGCAGAAGTGGATGTGGATTATGTTGGTTTTGAAATAGAGGACCGGTTCGTGGTCGGCTACGGACTGGACTATGACCAAAGTTATCGGGATTTACCATATATTGGAGAAATCCGCTTGGACGAATAGATGGAAAAATTTTTTCATAAATTTGTATAGATTTTACATTAAAGGAGGACGATCTTTGAATAAGCAGAAAAGCAGGTTTTCAAGAATATATTTCATGGTGATCGCAGCGATGATCATATTTATGTTTATTTATTCTTCGAAAAGTTTTGATACGCAGAATTATAAGTACAGCGATTTTTTACGGGATTTAAATGCCGGAAAAGTTACGAAAATTGATATTCGCCAAAACAAGGAAGTGCCGACCGGACGGCTTGTGGTGAAACTTACGAGTGATGAGACAAAGAGTGTTTATATTTCAGATGTAAACAAGGTAGTCAGCGACATTAATACGTACAATGAGACCAACGGGGAGACGGCAAAAGATATTTATCCGACCATGGACGATGTAGACCGGGACAGTATCTGGCTTACGATTCTTCCGATTCTCTTGATGGGAGTTGTCGTCCTTGTGGTCATTTTTATGTTAAACGCTAACGCCAATAGCGGCGGCGGAAGAATGGCAAATTTCGGGCGGAACCGCGCCAGAATGGTAGTAGAAGTGAAAAATATGGACTTTTCCAAGGTTGCCGGTCTGGACGAGGAAAAAGAGGAACTTCAGGAAATTGTAGACTTTTTAAAAAATCCGAAAAAGTATATCCAGCTCGGCGCGCGGATTCCAAAGGGAGTTCTCTTAGAGGGTCCTCCGGGAACCGGAAAAACACTTTTGGCAAAGGCGACTGCCGGGGAAGCAGGCGTTCCGTTTTTCACGATTTCCGGTTCAGACTTTGTGGAAATGTTTGTCGGCGTAGGCGCCTCAAGAGTCCGTGACTTATTTGCGGATGCAAAGAAAAATTCTCCGTGTATCATTTTTATTGATGAGATTGATGCGGTAGCCCGCCGGAGGGGAACCGGCATGGGCGGCGGCCACGACGAGCGCGAGCAGACCCTGAATCAGATGCTGGTAGAAATGGATGGTTTTGGCACAAATGAAGGTATTATCGTAATGGCTGCCACAAACCGTGTTGATATTTTAGACCCGGCGATTCTGCGTCCGGGAAGATTTGACCGGAAAGTCGTCGTCGGCAGGCCGGATGTCAAAGGCAGAAAAGAGATTATTGAGGTTCATGCGAAAAACAAGGCAATCGGCGACGATGTTGACTTTGAGGAAATTGCCCGCATTACTGCCGGATTTACCGGCGCTGATCTGGAAAATCTGTTAAATGAAGCGGCAATTCTTGCGGCGAAAGAAAATAAACCGTATCTGAGCCGCGACCATATCAATCAGGCAATGATTAAAGTCGGTATCGGAAAAGAAAAGAGAAGTAAAATTATTTCCGAGAAAGAAAAATGGATTACGGCATATCATGAGTCCGGGCATGCGATTTTATTCCATGTACTGCCGGATGTCGGGCCGGTGCATACAGTTTCGGTCATTCCTACCGGACTGGGCGCGGCGGGATATACGATGCCGCTTCCGGAAAAAGATGAGATGTTTATGACGAGAGGGAAGATGCTTCAGGAAATCATGGTCAGTCTCGGAGGGCGGATTGCCGAAGAACTGGTGCTGGATGATGTGACAACCGGAGCTTCTCAGGATATTAAGCAGGCGACAGCGACAGCGAAAGCCATGGTGACAAAATATGGTTTCACGGAAGCCCTTGGACTTATTAACTATAATGACGATTCCGATGATGTCTTTATCGGAAGGGATCTGGCGCATTCGAAGGGATATGGCGAGGAAACCGCTTCTGCGATTGACCGCGAAGTGAAATCAATTGTGACCGAATGTTATACAAAGGCTAAGAAAATCATTGAGGACCATCTCGAACAGCTCCACGCCAGCGCGGCGCTGTTAATGGAAAAAGAAAAGATAGGACAGAAAGAGTTTGAAGCGCTCTTTTAAAAGTGATGAAAATGGATAGACAAATAGAAAGCTTATTTCATGATGGAACAGAAGAATTTTGCAAATATCATCAGGAAACCGGGGAATATGAATTGATTCTGCGCGCGGCAGAAAATATGCGGGAAGTCTTTCTCTGTATTGATGGGCAGGAGCATAAAATGACGATGGAAGAGGATACGGATTTTCAATATTATCATGCGTCGCTCAGACTTTCCGGAGATACAGTCTCTTATTATTTTCGGATTGTTCCAGACGAAGGAAGAACTTTTTTCTATGATGCGCTGGGAGCCGGAGAACAGTATTCCGGATACCATGATTTTCAACTGAGGCCGGGATTTTTTATTCCGGATTGGGCAAAAGGCGCCGTCATGTATCAGATCATGGTGGACCGCTTCTGCAATGGAGACAAGACAAACGACGTCTATACCGATGAGTATGCGTATATTGGGCGTGGAATAGAAAAGGTGGACGACTGGTACGAAAATCCGGCCGCGGACAGTACCAGACAATTTTATGGCGGCGATTTACAGGGTGTTATTGATAAACTGGATTATCTTGAAAAAATGGGAGTACAGGTTATTTACTTTAATCCGATTTTCGTCTCTCCGTCTAACCATAAATATGATACGCAGGATTATGATTATATTGACCCGCATTTTGGAAAAATTGTGCTGGACCGGGGAGACCTGCTTGCGCATGGAGATACCAGCAACGAACATGCCAGACGGTATAAAGTCAGGACAACGTACCGGGCAAATCTGGAAGCCAGCAATGAATTGTTTATTGAACTTGTGGAAAAGGCCCACTCCAGAGGCATTAAAATTATTTTGGACGGAGTCTTCAACCACTGCGGTTCGTTTAATAAGTGGCTCGATAGAGAAAAAATATATAGAGGCAATGAAGCTTATCATACCGGGGCTTATGAAACAAAAGACAGCCCTTATCACGACTTTTTCCGATTTTATGAGGACGGCTGGCCGGATAATGGGTCTTATGAAGGCTGGTGGGGGTTTGATACTCTGCCAAAGTTAAATTATGAGGGAAGCGAAGCGCTCTGTGAATATGTTTTAGAGATTGGCAGAAAGTGGGTTTCTCCTCCATTTAACGCCGACGGATGGAGGCTGGATGTCGCTGCGGATCTGGGACATAGCCCTGAATTTAATCATCAGTTTTGGAAGAGATTCCGCAAAGCTGTGAAAGAGGCAAATCCGAAGGCAATCATCCTGGCGGAACATTATGGGGACGCCAATGCATGGCTTCAGGGCGACGAGTGGGACACGATTATGAACTACGACGGTTTTATGGAACCGGTAACGTGGTTTCTGACCGGCGTGGATAAACACTCCGACAACGCAAAGCCGGAGATGAGAGGAAATTCGGAGACTTTTGTCAAGACACTGCAGTATCAGATGACGAGAATGCAGACCCAGTCTTTCTTATCGGCAATGAATGAACTTTCCAATCATGACCATTCAAGGTTTTTAACGCGGACAAATCGGATGATAGGACGAATCGGCACGGTTGGTCCGGAAGCGGCAGGCCTGAATGTCAGCGAGGCAATCTTCAAGCAGGGCATCGTCATGCAGATGACACTGCCGGGCGCGCCGACACTTTACTATGGCGACGAGGCGGGTGTCTGCGGATGGACGGATCCGGATAACCGCAGAACATATCCATGGGGCAGGGAAAACTTTGAAATTTTAGAATTTTACAGAGAAGTCATCAGTATTCATAAACAAAATCAGGTTCTGCAGACCGGCTCTTATCTTCCGCTCAGTTATGGACCAAATTTTTTGAGTTACGGAAGATTTGACAGAAAAAACAGCGTGCTGGTGGCAATCAATACCGACAGCGAGGAGCATGAAGTATATATTCCGGTTTGGAAACTTGGCACAGAGGACGGAACAGTTTTTGAACGTCTTATTGAAAGTTATGACGAGTTTTATAATTGCAGCCGTATAAAGGTTCAACAGAAAGATGGATATGTATCCTTTATCATGAAACCACAGACGGCGGTTATTTACAGGAAAATGTAGTTTTAAATACGAAAGGAGAAGCATGGAACGGGAATTAGTCATTGTCATTGATTTTGGTGGACAGTACAATCAGCTCGTGGCGCGGCGCGTGCGCGAATGCAATGTGTATTGTGAAATTTATTCTTACAAAACAGACCTTCAAAAGATTCAGGAAATGAATCCGAAGGGAATCATTCTGACCGGCGGACCAAACAGCTGTTATGAAGAAGGCGCGCCAACCTATACAAAGGAATTGTTTGAACTTGGTATTCCGGTACTGGGATTATGCTATGGTGCGCAGCTCATGCAGCATATTTTAGGCGGCACGGTAGAAAAAGCGCCTGTCCGTGAATATGGAAAGACGGAAACTTCTTTAGACACGACTTCAAAACTGTTTGATGGAATTGAAGAAAACACGATTGTGTGGATGAGCCATTTTGATTACATTGCAAAGATGGCACCGGGATTTCGGATTACCGCCCACACGAAGGACTGCCCTGTGGCAACCGCTGAAGATGCTTCGAGAAAACTTTATGCGGTTCAGTTCCATCCGGAGGTGCTGCACACTGTTCGGGGAAAGGAAATTTTGAGTAATTTTGTGTATCATGTGTGCGGTTGTTCCGGCGACTGGAAGATGGAGTCGTTTGTGGAAAACTCTATTCAGGCAATTCGTGAAAAGGTCGGCGGCGGCAAGGTGCTCTGTGCGTTGTCCGGCGGCGTGGATTCTTCTGTGGCGGCGGTTCTTTTGTCAAAGGCAGTCGGAAAGCAGCTCACCTGTGTATTTGTGGATCATGGACTTTTAAGGAAGAACGAGGGCGATGAGGTCGAGGCGGTTTTCGGGCCGAACGGTCAATACGATTTGAATTTTATCCGCGTCAACGCGCAGGAGAGATATTATAAAAAACTGCAGGGGGTAACGGAGCCGGAGGAAAAGCGCAAGATTATCGGCGAGGAGTTTATTCGGGTTTTTGAGGAAGAAGCAAAGAAAATCGGCGCTGTGGATTATCTGGTGCAGGGAACGATTTATCCGGACGTGGTCGAGAGCGGTCTGGGCGGCGAATCCGCAGTAATCAAGTCCCACCACAATGTAGGTGGACTGCCGGAGCATGTGGATTTTAAGGAAATTATCGAACCGCTTCGGGATTTGTTTAAGGACGAGGTGCGCAAGGCGGGGCTTGAACTTGGCATTCCGGATTATCTGGTGTTCCGTCAGCCGTTTCCGGGGCCGGGACTTGGTATTCGGATTATCGGCGAGGTGACGGCGGAAAAGGTAAAAATTGTGCAGGACGCAGATGCAATTTACCGGGAAGAAATTGCCAACGCCGGACTGGACGGCAGTATCAACCAGTATTTTGCTGCGCTGACGAATATACGCTCGGTCGGCGTCATGGGCGACGAGAGAACTTATGATTATGCGGTGGCGCTGAGAGCAGTGAAGACCATAGATTTTATGACGGCGGAAGCTGCGGAAATACCGTATGAGGTGCTCAACAAGGTCATGAACCGGATTATCAATGAGGTGAAAGGGGTAAACCGCGTGTTTTATGATTTGACGAGTAAGCCGCCGGGGACGATAGAACTGGAATGATACAAATGAGTCCACAAAGCCTATAAATAAAGGGTTTGTGGACTTTTTGATACCTGCATGACAATAAAATGACAATACGATTTGGGGAAATTAGTAATAAAATAGTAGTATGTTTTTTAATTATATGGTGTGGATTTGATGTATTTATTCAACTTTGCATATGCTATAATGATTATGTAAAAGTGGAATTTGTGAGGATAATTAAATGGAATATATTTTTGAAACAAAGAACTTGAGAATTAGAAAATTTGAAACACAAGATGCTCAACGGTTGTATGAAAATCATCTTGAAGAAGAAGTTAAGAAATGGATACCTAATGAAAGTTATGCTGATATTGAAGAAACCCGTGAGGCAATAGAATTTTATGCAGAGTGTGTTAATAATAAACATTTTCCATTTGTGTTGGCTGTAGAATTAAAAGAAAGCGGTGAGTTAATTGGAGATACAGGTATAAACGAAGTTGATGGAAATTCAAACGAAGTAGAAATTGGTTATACAATTTGTAAAAAGTATAGCGGGAATGGCTATGCAACGGAACTTGTACAAGAAATGACAAAATATATATGCGAAACATTTGGAGTTAATATTTTATATGGTCGTGTTATGCATGGAAATGATGCATCGGTACGAGTATTAGAGAAAAATGGATATTCGTTTACTTCAGAAGAGTTTGGTGCAGAGGATGATCCGTATGGCAAAGGGATGTTGATTTATAGAAAAGAATGTTAATTTCTAGCTTGGTATACAGAAATATGAAAATGGAAGGAAAATCTTTATGGAAAAAGGAAGAATTGGTTTTTTGAATGGAGTGACCAGTTCTGGAAAGACATCAATCGTTGAAGCGTTTCAAGAATGCGGTGATGTATTCTTTTATGTTGTTACAAATGACAGGATTGGAAACTTAATAATGACTTGGTAAAATTGTTTCCGGATGTTAAATCGTTTTTGTTACCAGTTTAAAATATATGCAATATTATTATGAAGTTTATGAGGGCCCTCAACTTGGGGACTTATACAAAATGGGTATTTTTAGTATTCTAGAGGTTGAATATATAACATAGGAATTCAAAGTGCTGAAGGAGAACAATATGCAGGGTAATGGATTTACAGAGAAAGACTGGAAACTCTTTAGAAGCAAAATTGCTGGCTGGCAGGAAAATTATATGGAAAGGTTGTGTAAGGAATATACGGAACTCCTTAATTCAGAGGCTAATGCATCGGAACGATTTTGGGAATTGGAAAAAAGGATTAAGGCAGATAAAAGAAAAGTCGGAGTACAGGCTGAAATGAGTAGATTAAAAATGATTTACAATATTGTATCACTTGTAAATGAAGGGGCGATTTGCTTAGATGATCTTGAAGGGTTCAGTGAGGGTTTGAAGGAAATGATAAAAAGAATTTCCGGTGCATATTCACAAGATTGATGTGTGACAAAAGATAAAAGAGAAAAAGTAATGTGGAAAAAATGAAACAATAGTGGATATGATATTTAGTAGAAAGAAGGTGCAATCATGGCGATACCGACAAATATAAAAACACTGTTAGCCGGCGATGTAGTTGAATGGGCACGAATTGAATTTAAAGAGACATGGGATCCGGCAGCGTCTTTGAAAACGGTTTGCGCATTTGCCAATGACCTTGATAACTGGGGCGGTGGTTATATTGTTATAGGTGTTGAAGAAGAAAACGGGAGACCGATTTATCCGCTAAAGGGTGTTTCGATAGATAAGCTTGATGCATATCAAAAGGACATTTTTGCAAAATGCAAGTTGTTAAGACCTGCATATACTCCAATCGTTGGTATCGAAACATATCAGGATAAGCAATTTATTATTCTTTGGTGTCCGGGTGGAGATAGTAGACCATATTCTTCTCCTAAGACTATGGCAAAGGATAATAAAGAACGCATCCATTATATTCGCAAGGCGTCAAATACAGTAAAACCATCTGATGATGAGGAAAAGGATTTGTTTAATCTTGCCAATAGAGTTCCTTTTGATGATAGGGTAAATCATGAAGCCAAAGAATGTCGGATTGATGTTTTTTAGTATGGAACCGGACAAGTTCTTTCCCTATACGCAGATTGATGTTGTTCAATTTCCTGAAGGGCTGGGCGGTAATGACATTATTGAAAAAACTTTTAAAGGCCCTATTCAACAACAATTAAGAGAGGCATTACAATATATTAGAAATTTAGTTATTACTGAAAAGGTTGTAAAGCATCCTGATAGAGCGGAAGCAGACCGTTTCTTTAACTATCCATATGCGGCAATCGAAGAAGCATTGTCCAACGCCGTATATCACAGAGCATATGATGAACGGGAACCGATTGAAGTTCGCATTGAAAACGACAGAATCGAAGTTGTAAGTTTTCCGGGGCCGGACCGTTCAGTAACCATCGAAGGTTTGAAAAATTATCGCGTATCAAACCGTCGCTATAGAAATCGCCGCATCGGGGACTTCTTAAAAGAATTGCATCTGACAGAGGGTAGAAATACAGGTTTTAAGAAAATTTTGGATGCCTTAGAAGCAAATGGTTCTCCGAAACCGGGATTTGAAATAGATGATGATAGAAGTTATTTTATAACGAGATTTTTTATACATTCATCGTTTTTAAAGAATGAAAATGTCATAGAAAATGTCATAGAAAATGTCATAGAAATTTCGGAAAAAAGAATAAAAGAATTTATGCCGAAAGCATCTAAGAAAAAAATTGAAAAAGCAGTTGAGATTATTAAAATGATTTCGGAGAATCCACAGATATCAATTGATGAAATGAGGGCTTCATTGAATGTTACAGACAGAACAGTTGCAAGATATATTTCTGAACTAAAAGAAAGCAAAGTGATTGAGCGTATAGGCCCTGATAATGGTGGAGTTTGGAAGATACGGATATAATTGCAATAAATTAATTGTGGTATTACTGATTAGTACCACAAAATTCGCGTTGCCAAATTTTACCGTCTGTTCTATAATTTCCTTAGGTGGACTTGCAAACCACCAGACGATTATTCTTTGAATAGTCCACGACCTGCAAGCCACCGGAACTACATACAATAATGATAAAAAATGTTGGTACTGGATTGGTACTAAAAATGTATGGAACAGAAAATAATATGTAGAAAAACAGTGGTTTTTTAAATTTTTAAATTTAGAAAGCAATGAAAATTGAATTAAAATCACATCAAACTTTGCGAGTTCGAGTAACAGATAAAACCTCAGAAACCCTTTAAATAAAGGGCTTCTGAGGTTTCTTTATGCGGTTTGGCTCTAAAATGGCTCTATTTTTCTGGTATCATTCAGGTATCAGTATCCAATAAATAAAGGATTTGTCGCCGATTTTGATGACAACATTTTATTGCTCATCTGCCAATGGATTTGTGACAATAATTCCATTCGTATCTTTTTTGACGATTTGATTACTGTCTAAAAGATGAATAAGCCTCTCCCCATGATTTCATGGCATCTAAAATTGGCTGGAGACTCTGTCCCAGGTCTGAGAGCGCATATTCTACTCTTGGCGGCACTTCCGGGTAAACAGTACGAGTGATGATTCCGTCGGCTTCCATAGACCGCAGACTGTCAGTCAACACCTTCTGGCTGATGCCGTCCAGATTTTTCTGCAGCTCATTAAAGCGCCAGGGGCGCACAAGCAGGTTTCGTATAATCAGCAGTTTCCATTTGTTCCCGATCAGTTGTACGGTAGTTGCGACGGGACATTCGGGAATCAATTCAGCTTTTGTTTTCATAAGGAACCTCCAATACTTCAAATTCGAATGTTACAATCAAATTATAGTGTAGCATTACAGAAAAATCAATAGCTGCACCAAAAGTTACAAAAAGGTAACTATGTTATAAAAAAGTGCGTACTTGTGAAAGCAAAATGGGTTTGTATAATCAAGGATACAGAGATAATTTTTCCCTGAATAAAAGATAGGAGGATATGACAATGGCACTTTCAAATCTTTCCGGATGGGCTGAGGATAAGGCTGCTTCTGCTTGCGGAACTGCTTGTGGCGCATCGGATAAGCTGGAAGAGAAGCCTGCTGCCTGCGGTGCAGCTGACCAGCCGGAAGAAAAGCCGGCAGCTTGCGGGACTGCCTGTGGAGCTTCTGACAAATAATCCGGACAGTTGGGAATTGTTCCCGGTTGGAATTGCCAGCCGGGAATGCATGATAAGGATTCGGGAAACTGATTTATATAAAGAGAGGTATGGTATGAAGCAGTATTTTTCTTTTCAATGGCATATTACGGACGAATGCGACCAGCGGTGCAGGCACTGCTATATATTCTCCGGCGATGTTTGTAAAAAACCGGATTCCATGAGTTGGGCGCAGATAGAGGATACTTTCTATAATTGTCTGGATTTCTGCGAAGTGTATGGCTGCCTGCCCTATTTCTATCTCACCGGTGGCGATCCAATCCTGCACCCGGATTTCTGGCGGCTGCTGGCTCTGTTCAAAGAGCGGGGAGTTCCGTTTACCATCATGGGCAATCCATTTCATTTGAACGATCAGGTATGCCGGGAAATGAAATACTACGGCTGTGAAAAGTACCAGCTTTCCCTTGATGGTCTCCATGCGACGCACGACTGGTTCCGCAAGCCGGGTTCTTTTGACTGTACGATGGAAAAAATCGGCTGCATCAACCGTTCAGGTATGCGAAGCGTAATCATGACGACGGTATCGAAAACAAACTGCATGGAGGTGCCGGGCATTATTGATGCGGTGGTAGCAGCAGGGGCAAATGTATTTGCCTTTTCCCGTTATGTTCCCAGCGGCGGCGACTTGGATGCTTCCATGACACCGCAGGAATACCGGAAACTGCTGGCAATCTGCGATAAGAAATTCAAGGAGTATGAGGCGGAGGACTGCCAGACTTATTTCAACAAAAAAGATCATCTTTGGACGCTCTACGAGTATGAGACAGGGACTTTCAAAATCCCTGCAGACGCAAAAGATGACATAATCTACGGCGGTTGCAACTGCGGCAACTGTCATATCACAATTTTGCCAACCGGCGATGTGTACGCCTGCCGCCGCGTTGCAGAAAGCAAAGTGGGGAATGTATTTACCCACCGGCTGGCTGATATTTGGGTATGTGGGATGGAGCAGTACCGGGAGTATGATAAATTCGTCAAATGTGGAAAATGTGAACTGAAGGCGTGGTGTCGTGGCTGCCCCGCCGTTGCCAAGGGGACAAACGGCAGCTTCTATGAAGCAGACCCGCAGTGCTGGAAGGAGGTAGACTGATGGAACTTCTGAAGCTTATGAAATACCGCCGTTCGATTCGAAAGTATCAGGACAGGCAGATTTCCCGTGAAGATATGGAAACAATCATTGAGGCGGGAATCTATGCGCCAAACGCCGGAGGCGGTCAGCGAAGTATTATTGTCGGCATCCGAAATGCGGAGCTTGCGGAGAAGATTGGCAGGCTGAATGTCGCCCGATTTGACCGTTCAAGGCTGTCTGGCAGTTATGTTTCCATCGACCAGCCCAGTATTATTGACGATCCGACCATGAAAAGCGGGTTCTATGGCGCTCCCGCTGTCTGCGTTGTTTTTGCAATGAAAAATTTTCTTTACAGTATCCCGGACGCCTTTTGTTGTGCAGAAAATATGGTGCTGATGGCAACGGAGCTTGGCATTTCTTCCTGCGTGATTGCAAGGGGAGAAGAAACCTTTTCGGGTGAGATTGGTGAGGCTCTTTTGAAAGAATGGAATATTCCTGAAAACTATATTGCCCGCTGTTTTGTGCTTTTGGGTTACTGTGAGGGCGAATATCCACAGCCAAAATTGAGAAAAACGCAACGAAGTAAAATCATTGAATGAGGTGTTTAGAATGGATGCAAAAACTTGTTTGAAGAAATTAGAATATGTCGGCGTACTGGCTTTTGCCACAGTGGACAAAAACGGCGCACCGCAGATACGCAATATCTCCGCAATCCACTACGAGCCGGACAGAATGATCTTCTTCACAGCAAAAGGGAAAGCTTTCTGTGAGGAACTTCTGACTGACGGACGTGTACAGGTGCTGGGCTACACCAAGTATAAAGAAATGATTCGCCTGTCCGCAAAGGCGGTTTCCGTCCCGGAGGACGAACAGGAGAAATGGATTGACACAATCTTTGCAGAGCAACCCTATCTCTCGAACGTTTATCCTGGCGACACCCGAAAGCTGGCGGGGATTGTCTTTGAAATCAAGGACGCGGAAATCGAGTATTTTAATCTCGGCGTCAATCCAATCTTCCGGGAGAACTACACGATTGGCGTGGGGAATCTCACACACAAAGGATATGTTATTCTTGATAAATGTATCGGCTGTGGCAAGTGCCTGAAAAACTGTCCGCAGCGGTGCATTGAGCCGGGAAAGACCTACCGAATTCAGAAAAATCATTGCCTGCATTGCGGAAATTGCTTTGCGGTTTGCCCGGTAAAGGCGATAGAAAAGAGAGGATGATATGACGCAATCTGAAAGAAGAAAATTTCTCATTCAAAAGTTGAGTGACGAACAGAAACGGTATCGTGATTTGCAGATTCCCATCAATGAAACGGAGCAAAAAATGCTGCTGCGGTCTTTAATGAACGTCCGTCCTCCACATCCCATAGGGGAGGATTTTCTGACGGTGCAGGATGAATATCTGCAGGAGGAAACTGCCCAGAAAGGTGTTACGGATATAGCCGATCTGATGCCGGTTGAGCCGGGCATCTATCTCTGGCAGGGCGACATTACCACTTTGAAATGCGGAGCGGTTGTGAACGCCGCCAATAGCGGCATGACCGGTTGCTATGCTCCCTGTCATGGCTGTATCGATAATGCGATTCACACATATGCCGGAGTACAGCTCCGGCTTGCCTGTGCCGAGATGATGAAAAAGCAGGGGCATGAGGAACCGGCCGGGCAGGCAAAACTCACGCCCGCCTACAATCTGCCCTGCGATTATGTTCTCCATACCGTCGGCCCCATCATATACGG
>CANQMA010000021.1 GCA_947624875.1 uncultured Lachnospiraceae bacterium | reverse complement strand
AATAAAGTTTGACAAAAAAATACAGGCTTTAAGGAGCCTGTGAGCGTTTTTATTCTATTCAACTGTCAAACTACCGAATATCAGGATATTGCTTTTTTTCATCATCTAATATTAGAAAAGTCCCGAATAAAATAATGAACGGCAAAGCGTTCCTCTATCTCTGAACAAAGACAGGTTGAATTTATCCTATAATCTGCGTATACTATAAGCATAAATGCTAAGAGATATTCACAATGAAAATTTGTACGATGAACTCAAAACGAGGTAAGAATGAATGAATTATCATGCGCTCTGCGAGAAAAGAGATCAACTTAGTCGGATACGGAGACAGCTGCCGAAAGAGGCGCTGGAAAGTTTTGAAAAAAGTTTTGAAATTGAATATACCCACAACTCTACTGCCATTGAAGGAAACACTTTAAGTCTGGTACAGACGAAAGCTGTTCTTGAGGACGGCATTTCTGTCGGAGGAAAGACTTTAAGGGAAATTTATGAGGTAGTAAATCATAACAGGACATTTCAGTTTATCAAAAAATGTATTGGCGAGGGCAGGGAACTGAATGAAAATATCGTAAAGGATATCCATTCTCTGCTCATGGAAAATATTTTGTCCGGCGGAATTTATCGAAATGTAGAAGTTCGGATTACCGGTGCAAAACATAAGCCTCCTGTACCAAATGAAATGTTTGGGCAAATAAAAAATTTTTATGCTGATATGCAACATAGGGACAGGGAAAATGCGATTGAGTTTGCTGCATGGACACACGCAGAGTTTGTAAAAATACACCCGTTTGTAGATGGTAATGGGCGCACGTCCCGTATGATTATGAATTACCAGTTAATGAGTGCAGGCTTCCTTCCGGTTTCCATTGCAAAGGAAAGCATGCTGGAATATTTTGAGGCATTGGAAAGCTACGCGGCAGATGGAGATCTGAAGCCTTTTGCCGAGATGATTGCTTTCTTGGAAGAACAGAGACTTGATGAGTATCTTGGGATTGCGCAGCAGGATATTTGACTTGGTACATCATGCTAAAATTTCAAATCATGTAATGCGGATATATAGTTTATAGTATCGGATTTATATCGTTATATCATTTTGTTGGAGGATTGATTTATGAAAAGGGTAAAAGCGACTGCGATAATTACAATTCTTTTTCTGTTAACCAGCCTGTTATCTGTACAGCAGCCCGTAGAGGCGAAAGCCGGCGTCAGACTATCTGTAAAAAACAAAACGGTTACAGTCGGAAAAAGTTTTAAACTCAAGATTAAAAACGCAGATAAAAAGGCGACTTATAAAGTCAGTAAAAAAGGAATTGTAAAACTGATTAAAAAGAAAAAACATTCCGTTACGGTGAAAGGTCTGAAAAAAGGAACTGTGAAAATCACCGTAAAAGTCGGAAAGAAAAAACTGACTTGCAAAGTAAAGGTTCTGGCAAAAAAGAAACCGAAGAAACCGGGTTCAGACAAGTCGAATGCGCCGCCGGCGCCGTTTGCCTTAAATTTAGAGACGTCGACGACAGAGTCCCAGAAAGAATCCCCGACAGAACCAGCAACAGAACCACAGACAGAACTACCGACAGAGCCACAGACAGAGCCTACAACAGAAGAACCTCCGACGGCATCTGAACAACCGGAAACCCCGTCTGAAAATGAGGGAAACCTAACTTATGCCGGAAGTGTTTCTCAGGAGATGTGCAAGGCCTCCTACTGGATTGCTAAAAGTACGAATCCCGACAAGGTGCTGTTATCAGAATCAGAAATCAAAAAATTAAATCAGGATATATTGGATACGCCAAATACCAATATGTATGATCTTGCAAACATGGATACGACGTTCAATGCCGTTTCTTTGCGGAACAGTCTGGCGCAGATGTCCACGCCTTCGGGCTGCAATTTTGCAAACGGTGTGCAAATGCCTGACAAAGAAGCATATTATGAGGCAATACGCAAAAATATCATGGACGCTGATGCCTCCGAAAGTGATACTATCCGCTACGCGCTGTGTGTTAAGCGGGCAAATCATAAGTCATGGCCGACAAGCGATTGTATCGGCAACAGCGCTTCCGACACAGATGACGAGCTTCAGAGTTCTGCGGTCGTTGTCAATGAACCGGTTGTTGTAAAACTGATCACTGCAGATGGTAAATTCAGTTATGCAGTCAGTTCCAACTGCACAGGCTGGGTGGAAACGGAATGTCTTGCGTTCTGCGCATCAAAAGAAGAATGGCTTGAAGCATGGCAGAGCGAGGGAGAAGATTTTCTTGTGGTAACAACGGACAAAATAACGCTGGAACCGTCTTATATAGAATCCGCAACATCAAAGGTGGAGCTTTCATTGGGCTGCAGGCTCAATCTGGTTCCGAAATCCGAGATGCCGGACAGCATTGGTGAGCGGGGCACATGGAACAACTATGTCGTCTATCTGCCTACCAGAGATGAAAAGGGCAATTATGTGAAAAAACCGGCGTTGATTTCCCAGCATTACAGTGTCAGTATCGGGTATCTTCCGCTGACGGAAAGGAGCCTCTTAAATGTGGCATTCTCATGTCTTGGAAACCGTTACGGCTGGGGAGGTATGATGGAAAGTATGGATTGCTCCTTATACACGCGGAGCATATATCGTTGCTGCGGTCTGGAACTTCCGCGAAACACAACATGGCAGACCGCAATTCCAACGCAGAACTATGATGTTTCCGCGATGAGCCGGACAGAGAAAAAAGAACTTTTGGATCAAATGCCGGCAGGAACGCTTCTGATGTTTAACGGACATATTATGATGTATATTGGACAAGATCATGGAAACTATTATGTTATCAGCGATTTGGGAACGGTTTATGATGAAGAAAATACATCGGACAGCCTGAAAAATATTTATTCCGTTGTCATTAACACACTAGATGTCCGACGTGGAGCAACAGCTCCGGACGGAAGCCGGACATGGCTGTCACATCTGATTTGGTTTATATGTCCATGGGCTGTAAAATAATTGAAGTTTCACATAAAAAGACTAACGACAAGATTGCCGTTAGTCTTTTTTGTTATATTAGGTTTTTGCCGCATTAGTCTTTTTTGTGGCGGTCTAACCAGTTGATGGCACAGACTGCCAGAATGGAACTGCCCAGAGACAGGATTTCTTCATTGAATACTACGCATGGATTGTGCATAGGCTTTCCAAAGAGCGGGTTTTCTTTATTTGTTCCCGCTCCTAGTAACAGATACGCAATCGGTACCTGATAACTGAATGAGGAAAAATCCTCACTGCCCATGCCGCCCTCTGGCAGCAGTACGACCTGTGAAGGATCGACAATCTGTTTTACATATTCGCTCATTTCACGTACCATTTCATCATTGTTGATGAGAGGAGGAGCGCTTGCCGTTTCCGAGAGCTGTGCCGTTCCGCCAAAGGCATGAGCGGTATTCTGCGCAATTTCTCCGATTCTTTTGTAAACACGCTCGCCGGTTTCCTTATTCTTGTATCGGATTGTGCCTTCCAGTACGACTTTTTCAGGAATAATGTTCGGTTTCTGGCCTCCGGAAAACTTCCCGATTGTAAGCACGCAGGGATCCTGGGCAGCCACCTCGCGCGCAATAATTTCCTGTAAGGAAAGATAAATGTGAGAGGCAATATTGATAGGATCAATACCGGTTTCGGGCATTGCGCCATGACAGCCGGTACCTTGTACTTCGATTTTAAATAAAGTACAACCTGCCATAAAATGTCCCAGCCCACAGAGCACCATCTGGCTCGGCGTGCCGGAATTTACGTGCAGAGCCATCGCCGCATCGACCTTTGGCTGTTCTAAGACGCCTTCCCGGATGACCGACTTTGCGCCGGTGAACCCTTCTTCATCTTCCTGAAACAATAACTTTACTGTGCCCTGTAATTTGTCCCGATTCTGCTGCAACAGCTTCGCCGCGCCGAGAAGCATTGTTGTGTGCATATCGTGGCCGCACCCATGCATTGCCCCGTTTTGGCTTTTAAAATCAATGTCTGCCGCTTCCTGCACAGCCAGCGCGTCCATATCTGCCCGCAACAGAATCGTTTTACCGGAATCATTACCCGCAATTTCTGCTGTTACGGAACTGTTGGCAATATCCTGCGGAAGATATCCGTATTCTTCAAGTTTTGCTTTGATAAAATCTCTGGTATGGGGCAGGTTAGCGCCCACCTCCGGATTTTGGTGCAACTGCCTCCGGATTTCTACAAGCTCCGCCTGCATTTGTTTCGACTGTTGATAAATTTCCTGCATTTGTTTGATCTCCATCTGATTTTATATTATACCGTTTTTGGCGCGGTTTCTTGAATCAGATTATACTACATTACCGCTGAAAAAGGTAGAGGGATCGGTTCGGATATTGATTCACCAAATTCAGCCATGAGACATTGAAAATATATTGACTTCGTATTGAGATATGCTATTGTTATAGGTGGAATGAAGTGTAATCGGGTGAAAGGACAGTTACATTTCAAGGGATAGCATAGCGCTATGAATTTCAAGAGAAAGGAAGATGATAGACAATGAAAAGAATTGGGAAACGGATACTGGCAGTGTTGATGCTGACGGTTCTGGTAGTAAACGGAGGAACTGTTACTACCGCAGTAAAAGCGGCTGAGCCGACGCAAAAAGAAATCGTGATTTTTCATACGAACGATATGCATGGACACATGGACGAGGGAATCGGCATTGCAAGAGTAGCGGCGATGAAAAAATCGGTGGAAAATGCGCTGCTGTTAGACGGCGGCGACGCAATTCAGGGCGCTCCGATGGCAACTCTCAGCAGCGGAGAAGATGTTGTAGAGTTGATGAATCTGGCGGGCTACGACGCCGTTTGTACTGGCAATCACGAGTATGATTACGGACAGGAACAGCTTTTGAAAATCCGCAGCCTTGCTGATTATCCGATGCTTGCAGCCAATGTAAAAAAAGACGGAACAGCCTTTTTGCAGGGCGCATACAGCAGTGGGGAAAAAGAAGGAAACGGGCAGTATACCCTGTTGGAGAAAAATGGAGTGACTGTCGGCGTTTTCGGTCTGACGACGCAGGAAACCCGTACCTCCTCCAATCCGGCAGGACTGGTAGGAATTACGTTTGAAGATGAAATAGAAACTGCAGAAGAAATGATTGACGCTCTGGAAAAAGAAGGAGCAGATGTGATTATCTGTCTGGCGCATCTTGGAGATACCAATACCGTACCGCATACAGCCGAAGATTTGGCGAAAAACCTGACCGGCGCTTATGAAGGAAAACTCGATGCGATTATTGATGCACACAGTCATACAATAGAAAACAAGGTAGTTAACGGCGTTCAGATCAGCCAGACCGGCACTGCGCTTGGAAATCTGGGAAAGATGACGCTTACCTATGATGAGGAAACCGGCGATGTCGGGATACAGGCGGAACTGATTTCGGAGTCTGAGTTTACGGCAGATACGGGAGCGTACAGGGACATTGTCCCTGATGCCGGAATCGAAGCGGCGCTGGCGGAAATTTCAGAAAAAAATCAGGAATTATTAAAGACCAGAATTGCGGATACGGCAGTGACGCTCTGGGGTGGAACGATTAACAACGTTGCCGAGGGACGCGTCACAGAAACCAATCTCGGAAATCTGGTAGCGGACAGTATGGTGGATGCGGCAGAAGATATTATCCGTAATGGAAATGTAGCCGAGGAATACAAAACGCTGCCGGTAGTTACTATGCAGAACGGTGGAGGAATCCGCGCGACGGTTCAAAAAGGAGCGATTACTAAAGGCGATATTATCAACGTTCTGCCATATGGCAACCTGATATCTTTTAAGGTCGTTACGCCAAAGCTGTTATATGATATTCTTGAAGTGGGCGTATCCGGAAACAGCGGACTGACGGCAGACGGACTGATGGCAGGAACGATTGCCAGCGGAGGATTTCCGCAAATCGGAGGAATGCGCTTTACTTATGATCCAAACAAGGAAACAGGTTCAAAAGTCAAAGCGGTTTATCTGGACGGCGAAACAGAGCCGTTGCAAAGAGATGATGAAAAGCGTCAGATTATCTTTGGTTCTAACAATTTTCTGATTGCCGGTGGAAACGGTTATACGATGCTGGCAGATTTACCGCAGGTGGCAGAAGGCGGCGCTTTGGACATCATGCTGGAAAATACGATTTTGAAACGGACAAACAACGGAACAGAGCCGTTGAAAGTTCCTGTAAGCGGTAACAGAATCGTAGTGGAGAGCGACGACTACACGCCGAAGAATTATACGGCGAGCGTACAGGTTTCTGATGAAAATGGTGCGCCGGTACCGGAAAAAGAAATCCTTTATTATGTAGACGACGCATCGAATACGTTTCAGGGAACAACAGACGCAGACGGTTTGTTAAAGATAGAGAATTTAAGCGACGGAGCGCATACGATTGGAGCGGTTTCCGGAAACAGGGAAGCGTATGTATGCAGCTATACCGGCACAGGAATGATACTGACCTTTACAAAGGTTTATCCGCAGATTGACGTGGATTTAGATAAGCAGCAGGAATTGGAGCAGACCACCGAGCCAACTCCAGAGCAGGAAACCACGACAAGCGCTTCTGAAACAGAATCCACAACGCCGGCTGAAACAACGATGGAGCAGACCACAGAGCCAACTCCAGAGCAGCAAACCACAACGGGCGCTTCTGAAACAAGTTCTGTAAAACCGGTTGAAACAACGACTGCCCCGCCGGCTCCTTCCACACAGGTTGAAAAACCGGCTAAGGCGAAAATTGTCAAGGTTCTTGGAAAGAAAAAATCTGCAAAAAAAGTCAAAGTTACAGTTAAGAAAATCAAAGCGGACGGTTATCAGGTGGCAATTTATAAGACCAGAAAAAATGCGCAAAAGAATCAAAAGGCAATCGTTAAAAAACTGTTCCGGAAAACAAAGGTAACTGTTACTTCAAAGAAACTGAAAAATAAAAAGACGCTGTTTGTTAAGGTTCGCGCTTATAATCTTGACGGGAAAAATAAAAAATACGGCGCATGGTCTAAAATAAAAGTGGTAAAAAGAAAATAAAAGTTGACAAAAAATTGACTTTTACGGGCGATAATGAAAGGACGAAACAGACGACGTAATCAATATTCATGGAGCTTGTGATGAAGTATAAGATTTTAATTGTTGACGACGAAAAGATGCTGACCGATCTGCTTTCGCAGCATTTCAGGGATAAAGGGTATCTTGCTTATGTGGCAAATGATGCCGACGGGGCCTTGGAACAGTTAGATAAAAAGCCCGATATTATCCTGCTCGATATCAATATGCCAAAGACCGACGGACTTTCTTTGTGCAGAAGCATAAGAAACCATGTTGTCTGCCCGATTTTATTTTTGACGGCGCGTATTACAGAGCAGGATAAAATCAATGGGCTGCGCATCGGCGGCGACGACTACATTACAAAGCCGTTCAGCCTGATGGAACTTACTGCGAGAGTAGAAGCACATTTACGGCGGGATTTACGAAGCCATACAGAACCCGATATTGTTTCTTCCAAAGGACTGCTGATCAACCTGTCGGAGAGAACCGTTTTTTTCAACGGACAGGAAGCGGGGCTTTCCAAAAGGGAGTTTGATATTGTGGAATTTCTGATTGCAAACGCCAATCAGGTTTTTGACAAAGAGCGCATCTATGAAGCGGTATGGGGATATGATGCGCTGGGAGACAGCAATGTCGTCAAAGAACATATCAGAAAAATCAGGGCAAAACTTTATAAAATCGCGGGAACGGAATATATTGAAACAGTGTGGGGCATAGGATATAAATGGATCAAATAAAAAAAGAAGACAAACGCCCAAAGAAGTCGTCGTTAAGAAAATCCTTTATCTTTGCGGTGCTCTATACGGTCATGCTTGTGGTTATTTTATCCGGCGTCACTATTTGGGGCTGCCTGAAACTTCAAAAGTGGCTCCTGCCGGATTCCAATGAAGTCAATCTGAACGTGACAAAAACGTATGATGATGGTACGGAAACAAAAATGAGCATGATTATGGGGTTTGGAAAAGAGACCGAACAGGAGGCCGAAACAAAGAAGGAACAGTCGGAAAAAGACGGGAAAAAAGCAGCGGACGGAGAGAAGTCGAAACAGGAAAAGAGCGATAAGCCGGAAGTCCGTCTGGTGGAAAATCAAAGCGGAGAATTTTCCGTCGTATTTGAAATCGGTTCGGGAGGAAAAACTGCAAGCGATAAAAAGCAGCCGGAAGAACCGAATGAAAAAAATATCCGATATTCCGTCGATAAAGTGGAAAACAGTTACGAGGCGCTCACGCCGAAAAGAAAAATGGCTTATACGGGCGCGTCTGTGGCAATGGTAGGATTGCCGTTACTGTATTCCGTCACCGGAATTTTGATTTGCGGATTTTGGTTTTATAAGAAAAAACTGAAAAAGCCGATTAAAATTTTAGCGGACGCGACGGAAAATATCGCGCGTCAGGATTTGGACTTCTCCGTAAAATATCACAGCGGAGATGAAATGGGTATGCTGTGCGCTTCCTTTGAAAAAATGAGGAAGGCGTTGTATGAAAATAACAGGGAACTCTGGAGAATGCTTGAGGAACGGAAAATGCTTCAGGCTTCAGTGGCGCACGATTTACGCAATCCGATTGCCATTATCGAGGGATATGCGCAGTATTTACAGCTCAATCTTCCGAAGGGAAGACTGAAAGAAAAGGAACTCATGAATATTGTCGGGAACCTGTCTGATTCTGCCAAACGGCTGGAAGCTTATACGGATTCGATGCGGGATATCAGTCATCTGGAAGAACTGGAAATCAAACCTGCAGACCTTGATTTACAGCCGGTATTGCAGGAAATGACAGACGACTTTTTCATGATTGCAAAGAAAAATCATATCCGGCTGCATGTGTTCAATCATGTTTTGGCGTGTAGGGCAAAAATCGACGCGCAAATCTTGTACCGGATTCTTGAAAATGTCTTTTTAAATGCAATCCGTTTTGCAAAAGAGACAGTGTCTTTGGAATATTTTTTAGAAGAACCGTTTTTGGCGGTTAAAGTACAAGATGACGGTTCGGGATTTCCGGACTCGGTATTAAAAGGCAAAAACCGTTATGTTCCGCCAATGAACCAATCGGACGGACATATGGGAATGGGACTGGTAATCAGCAATATTTTATGTAAAAAACATGGCGGGGAATTAAAAATAGAGAATGAAAAAAACGGCGGCGCAAGCGTCACCATAAAAATAAAAATGAAATCCAATTGAAAACAATTTAGACTGCCTGACAAACGGGCAGTCTTTTTTTGACTGTTTTTTGACTTTTCCTGTTTAAGATTACAAAAAAAGGAGGAATCAGACAGATGAAAAAAGCAGTTTTGACAGTTGTTATTTTTTGCATGTCAGCAGGACTTTTGGGATGTGGGAATACGCAAAAAAGCCCGTCTGTAAAAGACGGGACATTGGCGGCGCCTTCAGAAAATGCAGGCGGGGAAAGTGAAAGCGCAGAAAGTAAGAAAAAGCAGGCGCTCAAAATGATCAGCGATGGAGAAACTTACTGCTCCAACGAGGACGGATATTATTATATTGATACGCATGACGGTGAGTTTGCGTTAAAAAACAAAAAGACGGCGTACCACATCATGTATGTGGATTACGCCACAAGAAAGGAAGTTTTTTTGTGCAGTAACGCAGGCTGCAAACATAATACAGAGGAGTGTACGGCGGTGATTGCGGACGAATCCATGTCGGAATACAGTCTGTTTTGGCATCATGGAAAACTTTACCTCTTGGAAAGGGCCTATGATAACGAGGGAACGACTTCTTATACCACTTTTTCAGAGGAGTATTCCGATATCATTTCTGTTGATGCAGCAGAGAGCCCGCAGTTTTTATACTGCATGAATCCGGACGGTACGGACAGAAGGAAAGTACAGAAATTTGCCGAAGGGATTCAGATAGACAGTCATGTGATGGAAGACGGCAGCGGGCTTTATCTGATTGAAAAAAAGATTGAAATGCAGGGCTCTAAGGTGGAGTATGCGGCTGCAACAGAGAAAACGCTCGTAAGAATTGATGACGCTTCTGAGGAAAAAGAAACGGTCTGCGATTTGATGTTTGAAAAGCAGAAAAAGACCTCATGGAATGTGATGGGCTGTTTTGATTCCTGTCTGGTAATGGAAGCGTTTGTGGAGGAACGTCCGCTGTCGGAGGAGGAAGAAATCAAGGCGATGAAGGATTCCGATTATGACAGGGAACTGACAAAAAAGTCAAAAATGGAATACGCCGTCGTGGATATTACAACGGGGAAAAAGAAAAAAATCTGTTCTTTTTCCAACCGGAAGACAAACTCTTGCGCGCAAGATGGACAGTTCTTATACGTCATTGTCGATGGAAATCCAAAAATCAAAAAAATTGATTTGGTCAGCGGAAAGGAAAGTGTTTTGGCAGAAATAGACGGCGCGGGATACTGTGAAATTTTTGATGGAAAATTGCAGTGTTCTCCATGGAATGAAAACAGTAAGGCGTGCTGGTTTGTCGATTTAAAGAGCGGAAAGGTAGAAAAGAAGACCTTGACTTTAAAGACAAAATCTTTAGGGTGGCCGTTGGAATTTCTGGCGGAAACAAAACAGGATTTTTTAGTCGTTTATGACTATCAGGCAAAAAAAGCAGAGTCCGATCCGAGGGATACCGGCGGCGACAGTTATACCATCGAACAGAACAAACTGGCGCTGTTAAAAAAGGAAGATTTCTACAATAATATTGCAGACTTTCAGCCGATTGACATGACAGGCTCCGGCAAAACGGAATAGAAAGGACAGGACAATGCTCGAACTTCAAAAAATTCAAAAAACATACAGAAATCAGACGGCGCTAAAGCAGATATCCCTGACGCTTACGGAAGGGGTTTACGGACTGCTCGGGCCGAACGGCGCAGGAAAATCCACGCTAATGAACATTATCACCGGCAATTTAAAACCGGACAGCGGACAGGTATGCTGGAACGGAAAAAATATTACGGAATTAAAAAAGGAATATCGCAGTCTTTTAGGGTATGCGCCGCAGCAGCAGGGACTTTATGAAACGTTTACCGGAAAAAGATTTTTAAATTATATGGGCGTATTAAAGGAAATTCCAAAAACGGAAATGAAAAGAGAAATTGAAAGAGTGGCGGAATATGTCAATTTAGTACAAGTGCTGGATCAGCCAATCAGAACCTATTCCGGCGGAATGAAGCAGAGGCTTTTAATTGCGCAGTCGATTATGGGAAACCCGAAACTGCTCGTTATGGACGAACCGACCGCCGGGCTCGATCCGAAGGAACGGATTAGAATTCGTGAAAAAATCAGGGAGCTGTCAGAGGGCAGAATTATTTTGATTGCGACGCACGTTGTTTCGGATATTGAGTCCGTTGCAAAAGAGATTGTCATTTTAAAACAGGGAAATATGATTGCAAAAGATACGGTTTCGGCATTGTGTGAGCATTATGGCGGTGCAAAAGGGCTCGAAGACGTATATATGCAGGTTTTTCAGGGTGAGGAGTAAAAATGGGCAGAATGACATTTTGTGAATTGTATAAAGTCTGGAGCAGAAAGTCGTTTTTGATTTCCATCGTGGTAATTCTGACGGTCAATGTTTTTCTGTTATGGTACGTCAATCTCTCCGATGGAACAACGCCGGAGCTTTCTTCTTACAAAGCGCTTGAAAAAGACCTCCGGCCGTTATCCGAAAAGGAAAAATGCGCGTATCTGAAACAGCAGTATGATAAGATGCAGGGAATTCGCATTGTCCATGAAATCCTGATGTGCAGGGCACTTGGAGGAGAGACGGGAAAGGCGCTCGAAGCGCAGAAGATGGAAGAATATTCCGATATCTATGAAAAATATTATAAGATATTTCAAGAGGAAAGTTATCTGAAATACACGAAGTCGATGGAGCAGGAAGACGCACTGATTTGCGAAGCATATGAAGAAATGCGCAGAGTTGCTTCGTTTCATGATGATCTCAGAAATATTCAGCAGACGAGGGACAATCTTGGCGGCATTTCTGTTTTCTCCAAAACAAAAGACGATTTTTCCGGACAAAATATTGAAAAGAGTGCAGAGGATTACAGCGGTTTGGAAAATGTCAGAACTGAATTTTATCCGTCCAAAGGCGTTACCACTGCAATGCAGAATGATATTTCCGATATTCTTCTCGTGTTATCCGTTTTTCTTTTTGCAGGGTTTTTCATGTATGAGGAAAAAGAAAAGAGACTTTTTTACCTGATTAGGGCGACCGCAGGCGGGCGAACGAAATGTATCGCGGCAAAACTTTTGGCGCTGTTTTTTCACTGCATCGTCATTGCCGGACTGATATATGGGGAAAATCTGATTTTTTCTGCGGACACAGCCGGTCTGGGAAATCTATTCCGGAGTATCCAATCCGTCGCGCCGCTGATGGAGAGCAATTTACATTTAAACCTGTTGGAGTACATTGCGCTTTCCGTCGTGACAAAGGCAATGGCAGTTTTTGTTCTTGGCGCGTTTGTGACCTTTGTGACGGTTGTTTCAAGGCAGAGCTTTGTCCCTTATCTTGCCGGCGGGATACTGATTGCAGCGGGAGTTTTTCTCTATGCTTATATTCCGGCTTATGCGTCGGTAAACTGGCTCAAATACTTAAATATCGTCGGGTTGCTGAAAACGGAAAATATTTACGGGGGATATCTGAATTTCAACTTGTTTGACCGGCCTGTATCGAGAATGGTTTTGTCGGTGGCGGCAATTCTTTTGTACGGATTTGCCGGAGTGTTTCTTTCCATTCTTTGCTTTGTGAAATGGGGAAAATTTGAAAATAAAAAAATCAGGCTTCAATGGCGCATTCAAATGAAGCCGCATACCAATTTGCTCAGGCATGAAAGTTATAAAATTTTTATCATGAATAAAGCGCTGCCAATCTTACTGATTTTTATGGCGTTATCCGGATACCGGAATCTGGCTTCCAAGTACACGCCTGCGCCGAAAGAAAACTATTATCAGAATATGATGTTAAAACTGGAGGGGAAACTGACGCCGGATAAGCAGGAAATGATTGCTGTGGAAAATCAGAGATACCGGAAGGCGTTTCAAAAGATAGAGAAGATTGACGAGATGGTTGCGTCGGGAAAACTGACGGAGGACGCCGGAGAAATGATGAAAGAGCCGTATTACAGCGAAGTGGCGTTTTATCCGCAGTTTCAACGCATCTTAAAGCAATATGATTTTGTGAAAAAGACAAATGGAAAATTCATATACGATACGGGATATCTGTATCTGTCCGGCGTACTTGATACCGGTCTGCTGTCGGACTTTATGCTGATTACCGTCGGAATTATTCTTGCATTTAGTCATGTGATGACAATGGAACATCAGAGAAAAGCATGGCATTTAATCGCTGCGACAAAAAAAGGAAAGAAAAGCGTGATTGTCAGAAAACTGTCCGTATGCTTTTTTGGCGCGTTTCTATTGGCGCTGACGACATGGATTGCCCGCGTCATCAGTATTCAAAAAGATTACCCGCTGCATGGACTATGGACTTCTCTGCAAAGTATTCCGTATTATATGGAGAGCCATCTTAATATTCCGGTTATCTGCTGGGTTTTCCTGTTGTTTCTTTCCGAAATCACAGCGGTACTTCTGGTAACGCTGGCGGTATTTTTACTCTCCCGACTGATGAAAAGCCAGCTTCAGGTCATTTTTACAGCCGTTTTGGTTCTGTTGGTTCCTTTGATAATACGGGCAATGGGGTTTGATTTTGCAGACCGATGTTCGCTGTTTGTACTTTATACAATGTTTCAGTAAGCAAAAAGAAATCTCTGTAAAATGTAAGAATACATCGCACAGAGATTTCTTTTTATTTTGCGTATGCGAAGTTGTGATTACTCCTCAGACGTCAACACATAGCGGTGAACGACTGCTGCAATTGCTGCGCCAATCAGTGGAGCAAGAATAAACAGCCAAACCTGTTTGAGAGCAGTTCCGCCTGCAAGGAGCGCCGGCCCGAAACTTCTTGCCGGATTTACGGAAGTCCCCGTAAAAGGAATTCCCAAAATATGAATCAGAACAAGCGTAAGACCAATCACCAGTCCTGCAACATTGGAAAACTCCGGTTTTGACGTAACGCCTAAAATCAACAGTACAAATACGAAAGTCAGAACGATTTCAACGATAAAGGCAGTAGCCGCAGGTGTGCCAAGAGCGCTGGCTTCTCCATATCCGTTCTGTCCCAAACTTTCATTGCTGCCAAAGAAATAAACGAGCAGTCCGGCGCCTGCGATACCTCCGATAAACTGGGAAATCAGGTAGCCGACAAAATCTCTCGCAGACATCTTTCCTGCAAGGAAAACTCCCAGAGAAACAGCAGGGTTAATATGACAGCCGGAAACGTTTCCGATAGAGTATGCCATTGCTACGATAGACAAACCGAATGCGAATGCAATGAGCAGGGTGGAAAATGCCAGCGGGCTGTCCGCCTGTCCGTTTAACAGGCTGTTTGCGGCAACTGCGCTTCCGCAGCCAAAAACAACAAGGACTGCTGTGCCAATAAACTCTGCAATATACTTTTTCATAAAATACCTCCTTTAAATTATTTCCGAAACCGGAAAAAATTTCCTTACACTATTTATTCTATCATGGCGTCAAAAGATGTCAATGTTTCATATTGAATAAAGCATTGCGAGATGTTATATTGAAAATAACAGAGATTCAGTTCTGTGAAACTGTATTCATAAGTCGGGAAAACGGATTGGTAAATTTTAAATGAACAGGAGGAATGTTATGAGGAAAAGTTTAAAGAAAAAGGGACTTGCCTTTTTGCTGAGCGTTATGCTTACGGTATCCAATTTTTCAGGGATATCGGCGTATGCCGCAGATGTGTCCGGTATTGCAGAGGGCGTCGCGGATAAGACGGCTCCGGTCATTACGGTAAAAGAAGCGGTGCAGGGACATGGACATGGAGACACTTACTGTGAGGCGCCGGTTGTCACTGTGACAGATGCAGAAAGCGCTTCGCTTAAAATTGAGACCAATATCGGAGGCACAAAAACGGAAACGGAATATCAGGAAAATACTGTTACGGTTCCCATCGAGGGACAGTATGTGAGAGTAGAGATTACGGCGACAAACGACGCCGGACTTTCTGCAAAAGTCCGGTTTACAATTTCTCATACACTGGCAGGAAGACAGGGATTTACGGTTCCGGCCACCTGTACAGAACCGGAAAAGTATGTTGGCGTCATTCCTTGTAAATATTGTGACATTGCGGCTTCCCAGTGGGAAACGAAAAAAGGAAGCCCTCTGGGACATAAACTGGGAGAGCCGCAGCAGGGTGAGACCAGTGAAGGCGTTGCCTATACAAAGAAAGTCTGCGAAACCTGCGGTTTTGAGGAAATTACCTTTGAGGACATGAGCGGGCATGAACACACCTTTGCGACGGTGACGAACGCCCCGCAATGTACCAAAGAAGGTTCTGTTTATGAGCAGTGTACGGACTGCGGATATATTGACCAGAGTACTTATCAGACGATTAAGGTCACCGGACACCGCATGTCAGATTATCAGATTGTGAAACAGCCGGACTGCGGCACGGGGGAAAACGGACGTCAGGAGTCAAAATGTAAAAACGGGTGCGGTTATACATATGGGTTGGCAATTCTTCCGCGCCATACATGGACTGAACGGAAAGTGCGGAAAGAACCGACCTGCACAGAGGCCGGAGAGTCCGCAGTGCAGTGTGAAACCTGTGGTACATGGGACGAAAACAGTGTTGTTACGATTGCAATGAAAGATCACCAGTGGGTTGACCATGACCATAATTGTACCACACCGATGCAGTGTTCTGAATGCAGCGCTGAAAATGGAACCGCACAAAAGGAGCACGCTTTGTCTTATCACTCTGATGAAAACGGGCATTGGCAGGAGTGTGAGAATGAAGGCTGTGATTATCAGACAGAGCCGACCGGGCATGAATTTCCGGTGCAGAGCCAGCCTGACTGTACGGGTTCTGCTACCTGTAACATCTGCGGTTATGTGAAATCCGGTAATGAAACCCACAATTTAGAATGGGTCATTACTCCGACAGAACACTATTCATACTGTAAGAACGCAGGCTGTACTTACCGCTCAGAGCCGGAAGCGCACGCAGGCACTTTTGATAATGACTGTGAGACGCCGACCTTATGTAATAAATGCGGTTATGCCTATGTTGCGGCAAAATCGCATACGCCGTTCGGGCCATGGTACTGGAATAGCGAGGGACATTACAAACACTGCCGGTACTGCGCGCAGATTGTATTAACGCCGCATACTTTGGGAGAAGACGACGGGGACTGTACTACGCCGGTTAAATGTTCTCACGCTCTTTGCGAGTATGTTATGGAACCCGGACAGATTTCTCATGATTTTACCGGAGAATGGCTTAGCAGTGAAGAAGGGCATTTTCACGAGTGTCAGAACCCGAACTGTACCGTCAGGGATACCGCCCAGAAACACAGCGGCGGTATGGCAAGCTGTATTTCAAAGGCGCTCTGCGACATTTGTGGAAATTATTACGGAGAAGTTAATCCGTTAAATCATATGGGCGAACGGGAAGTCCGCAACTATAAAGAACCTACGGAGTTAGAAATGGGTTACACCGGCGATACCTATTGTCTGGACTGTGACACGGTGATAGAGAAAGGCGAAGATATTCCAAATAAACCGCATGACCATGTCTATGATAATACATGGAAAAATGACGGAACACATCATTGGAAAGAATGTATGACATGCTCTGCCCGAAGTGACGATTATGCGCAGCATCAGTTTACGGAATGGGAGAGCAACGAAGCGGAACACTTCAGGACGTGTCAGGTGTGTGGATATATAGAAACGGTAGTTCATATACCGGAGGAAGATGACCATAATTGTGAAACGCCGCTGCGATGCAGCGTGTGCCAGAAAATTCTGGTAGAGGCAAAAACGCATCATTTTGATGACGCGCCGTACTGGGCAGGAGAAAACGGGCACTATCAGCTCTGTCAGAACGGAAACTGTACCGGAAAAAGCGAGGAGCAGCCGCATACCGGAGGTATTGCAAACTGTTCTAATCCTGCGTCCTGCGAATTGTGTCATACAGAGTATGGAGAAAAGAATCCGGAACATCATGTCGGCGGGGAAGAAGTACTCGGATACAAGGCTGCGACGCTTGATACACCGGGCTATACCGGAGATATTTACTGTCTCGGCTGCAGTCAGGTAAAAGCATACGGTCAGGAAATTCCTGCCGGAGAAAGAGAACATGATTTTGTACAGGATTATGATGAATATTATCACTGGTATTCATGCCGCCGCTGCGGAGAGCGTCAGGAGAATTCCTACGAAGAACATCAGTATGACGAAACGGGTGAATGTACCGTATGCGGATATGCCGTACCTGTTACAGAACACACTCATCACTGGGACGAAGGAAGTATTACCACCGAGCCGACCTGCGAAAGTATCGGAGTGAAAACTTATTATTGCAGCGAGTGTGGCGAGCGCAGATTGGAGGAAATTCTGAAAAAGGCTGAACATACATGGGATACGGGAAAGGTGACAAAAGCGCCTGACTGTACCTTGGCAGGTGAGAAAACCTATACCTGTACCGTCTGTAAAACAACGCGTACGGAAACAATTCCGGCGACGGGTCACAAGTGGGGAGAATGGTACGTTGTTCAAGATTCCCTTTACTCACAGTACAAATACAGAACCTGTTCTGTATGTAAAGCAGTAGAAAAGCAGGATTTTGTCATAGAATTTAATCCGACAATGGAACTTTCCGCAAAAAGACTGGTGTTGCAGAAGGGACAGAAAACAAAAGTATTTCGGATTGTCTCCATGACAAAAGGAGATTATGTAAAATCCGTAAAATCTAAAAATAAGTCTGTTCTGAAAGTACAGAAGTTTACAAAGAGCGGCGCTGTGACACTAAAAGCGAAAAAGATTGGAAAAACAGCACTTGTCATTACTCTTGCAAGCGGAATGACAAAGACGGTTAAAGTCCGCGTGCAAAAAAAGAAAGTTAAGACCACGAAAATAGCGGTTGAGGCAAAGAAAGTCACATTGAAAAAAGGGAAAAAACTGAAACTGAAACCAAGTCTTTTCCCAATCACCTCGCAGCAGAAAATCACTTTTAAGAGCGCAAATAAGAAAGTGGCAAAAGTAAGCGCGAAGGGTGTAGTTGTGGCAAAGAAAGCCGGAAAGACAAGGATTACAATCCGTTCCGGCGCAAAGAAAATTATTGTAAAGATTATAGTTAAAAGATAAAAAGAGGCTATGAAAAGTCCTCGACTTGCAGAACCTGCATTCACATTAGTGAATGTGGGTTCTGTTTTTTTGTAATATGCACCTACCATGAATTTTCCAAGAATTTACATGCAGAATTGTCTTGTTTTGCAAAAAATATATGTAATTTACTCATCTCCGCCATGAAATTTTCAAGAATTTACATGTAGAATTAATTTGTTTTGTAAAAAATATATGTAATTTATTCATCTCCGCCATGAAATTTTCAAGAATTTACATGTAGAATTGTCTTGTTTTGCAAAAGATATATGTAATTTACTCGTATCTGCCATAAAATTTTCAAGAATTTACATGTAAAATTGGTTTGTCTTGCAAAAAATATATGTAATTGATTCATCCATGCCATAAATTTTTCAAGAATTTACATGTAGAATTGGCTTGTCCTAGAAAAAATATATGTAATTGACTCATCCCCACCATGAATTCCCCAAATTTTACATACATATTTGATTTTTACACTTCTTTTTCATTGTCACTGTTCCGAATGGTTGAAATGTAGTATAATTAAAAATAGAATGTGTAGATGTTATTATCGGAAGAATTCGTAAGTTCAGGAGGGAAAATGCAGAAAATAACGGATTTGCAGTTTGATGAAGAAAGGGCGCTGTACGGACTTCGGAATGCAGAAATCACGCATTGTACCTTTGCCGGTCCGGCAGATGGGGAGTCTGCCCTCAAAGAATGTGAAAATATTGTCGTGACAGATAGTCTGTTTCACCTCAGGTATCCGTTGTGGCATGTGCATCATGGAAAAATCAGAAACAGTATGATGTCGGATACCTGTCGGGCTGCTCTTTGGTATGATACAGATATTACCATCGAAAATAGTAAATTATATGGAATTAAAGCGCTTCGTGAATGTTTGGATATTCATTTAACGGGCAGTGATGTCATATCGCCTGAATTTCTATGGAGATGTCAGGACGTGACCGTCAGGAATACGACAATGCAGTCGGAATATCCGTTCTTTGAATGTCGTGATGTCAAGATCAGTCAACTGACAATGAAAGGAAAATATTCTTTTCAATATGTAGAAAACATGACGATAGAGCATTCTGATCTTGACACCAAAGACGCCTTTTGGCACAGCAGAAATGTTACGGTTACAGACAGTGTAATTCGCGGAGAATACTTGGGCTGGTATTCAGAAAATTTAAAATTAGTCCGATGTAAAATTATAGGGACACAGCCATTGTGTTACTGTAAAAACTTGATTTTGGAAAACTGTACGATGGAGGACACAGACCTCTCCTTTGAGCGGAGCGAAGTGCGCGCTGTTGTTCATGGAACAATCATGGGAGTAAAAAATCCCCTGTCAGGAATTATTATTGCAGATGATATTGGCGAAATTCTTTTGGAAGAAGAATATATCGATCCAAGTCTTACGGAAATTAAAATAAAATCCAAGTTGAAATAGAGCAGTTAAAATTATCTTGATTATAACAGGCTGGCCGTCCCGAGAACCGCAGTGGCAAAACTGACGGTGCGGCAACTGACGGCGAAAGCAAATCTGCCTGAAAATAAGGCAAAGTAGGAGTGCGCAATACATATGGTGAAAAACGGAAATTCAGACGCTCAGATTTTAGAGAAAATATGCAGACAGTATGGCTTGGGAACGCTCATAAATCCACCGCGCGCGCTGACAGGCGGTCTGATGCATAAAATGTATTCGCTGTTTACCACAAAAGGGAAATATGCTGTCAAATTACTCAATCCCTATGTGATGCAGAGAGCAGATGCGATGGAAAATTTCCAGAATGCAGAACGGCTGGAACTGATTTTGGAAAATAATAAGCTGCCGATACTTCCTGCAATTTCTTTTGGAGAAAGAAAAATGCAGCAGACAGACGGGCGGTATTTTTATTTATATCCGTGGTATGACGGAAAGGTCATCAGAGGAACGGACGTCAGGGAAAAACACTGCGCAAAAATAGGAAGCATTCTTGCCCAAATTCATGCGCTTGATTCCCGCGAGAATACATATCTGCCGGAGGAAATGCACATTGATTTTAATGGATTTCTGCAACAGTTTTCCAAAAAGAACAAAGAGTTATACCGGTTACTTCGTGAAAATATAAATCTGCTTGTTGAAAGTCAGGAAAAAGGAAACGCAGCGCTAAAGAAAATGCCGAAAAGAGAAGCCATCTGCCACAATGATATGGATTGTAAAAATGTGCTTTGGCTGGGTGATGAATGTCGTATTATTGATTTGGAGTGCCTGTCTTATTCGAGCCCTTATATGGAATTATATGAATTGGCATTATGCTGGTCGGGATATGAAAAATGTAATATAGATTATGAATTGTTCCGGTCGTTTATCTCATCTTATGCCAGAGCAGGCGGACAACTTCCAGACGATTGGGAGGTACTTTACGACTGCAATTTTGGCAGGCTGGAATGGCTTGAATACAATATGAAACGTGCTCTCGGAATAGACTGCTCAGATGAGGAAGTTGCCATCGGAATTTCAGAGGTGAAAGAAACCATTGCCCATGCGCGTTATTATGCTGAGGCAAGGAATGAGATATTAAATTGTCTGGAGCAGGGAAGCCCGAAAAATGATATATGAAAATAAGATAAAACAGATGATAGGATATTGACAAAATCCAATCATCTGTTTTATAATAATGATAGGAAAAACGAAAAAATCAATCATAATATAAGGGGGATATATTTGAGTATGGAAGTGAAGGGGGAATCATAGATGAGAAAAGATTTTTGTATCAACTGCAGAAAAGATACCGAATATGTCTTTCAAAGAAAAAAAATAGCGATGGATATTAAAGACAAATCTTATCAGTTTTTGATTACAACGGCAATATGCGAAGAATGTGGCGCTGAAATGAGCCTGACAGGACTTATGGATAAGAATGTACAGGAAATTGATGAGCAGTACAGAGAACAGGAAAATATTGTATCGGTAACAGATATTGCAAAATTATTAAAACTGTATAAATTGGGCAAAGCACCGTTATCTCTTGCACTGGGATTTGGAGAAGTGACGATAACCAGATATTTAGCGGGACAGGTTCCATCGAAAGAATATTCTGATATCATAAAGTCGGCATTGACCTCACCTGCGTATATGAAAAAACAGCTGTCTGCAAATAAGGAAAAAATATCGGATACGGCTTATCAGAAAGCGGTACAGGCAGCAGACGCACTGATTGAACTGCTTTCAGTTTCCGATAAAATGCAAAGGGTTCTTTCCTACATTTTTGAAAGTTTAAAAGAAGTTACGCCTCTAATGCTTCAAAAACTGCTATATTTTACTCAGGGAATTTATTCCGCTCTTTATGGAAAACCGATGTTTCCTGAACATTGTGAGGCGTGGATTCATGGGCCGGTATTTCCAAAGGTTTACAATCTGTTTAGGGATTTTAAATATAACCCGATTGATGACGTGCGGTTTATATTGTTCAGTGGGACTGCTGATGAATTGATCAATGAGGAAAAGAAAGTAATTGATTTGGTGCTTAATTCGTTTGGACTATACAGTGCAAAAGTTTTAGAAAAGATTACACATAATGAAACTCCATGGAAAGAAGCACGAAAAGGATATGAGGAGCACATTCCGTCAAAAGAACCATTGTCATATGAGCGCATGAAGGTGTATTATGAATCTGTAAATAAAAAATACAACATTAATTCAGCGGCAGGATTGAAAAAATATATATCGTATATGCTGAATAAAGAATAAAACATGGGAAACGGACGATGAAGAAATTTAAGAAACAAAAGAACGGTAAAAACAACCTTTCGGACAGACAGACGCTTGTATCGGAGATTGAAAATGAAAGTTTGTGTATGCTTGCGCATGCAGAACAGATGCAAAAGAAAATGACGGAAATATATCCGCAGCTGCCAAAGGAAGAAAACGCGGAAAAAATACAAAATTATGCAGCTTCTCTGAAGCGGACGACAAAAAATCTGGCAAAGGCCTGTATGAAAATTTATAAGGCCGGTGACGAACTGAGCGCCCGCTCTAAGGATATGGAAATTCAAAAGAAATGGGAAAAAAGACATGTTGCAATGCCGGCAAATACAGTGATTGACTTGTATGAGGATGGGGCAAACCATTTTTTTGCCAAAGGGTTGAGTGCTTACAAATTGCTGCTGATTTTTTTTGCAGGCAGTTTTGTGGGCGTTATGGTAGAAATGCTCTGGTGCCTTGCGCGGTACGGATATCTTGAAAGCCGGGCGGGGTTGGTCTATGGCCCTTTCAATCCGCTTTATGGTGCGGGAGCAGTGCTGATGACCGTTTGCCTGTACCGGTTTCGGAATCATGGCGCATGGATTTCATTTTTTGGAAGCATGTTGATTGGAGGCGGCGTAGAGTATTTCTGCTCGTGGGGACAGGAGTTTGTGTTCGGCTCGCGCTCTTGGGATTACAGTGATATGCCGTTTAACATCAATGGACGGATTTGCCTGCTTTATACTTTTTTCTGGGGATTTCTTGGAGTATTCTGGATTAAAAGGATTTATCCGCTTCTCTCAAAATGGATTTTAAAACTGCCAAACCGCATGGGAAAAATCATTACATGGATGATTGTGATATTTTTTATTGTGGATATTGCCAGCTCTGGCGTTGCAATGTTCCGGTGGACGCAGAGAATAGAGCGCATTGCGCCGGCCAATCAGTTCTGGGAATTTGTGGACGAGAGATTCCCTGATGAGCGCATGGAGCGGGTTTATGCGAATATGGAATTTTCAAAAGAAAAGTAGAGGTGTGACACAATGAATGCATTTTTAGAACTCACGTTTATATTTTTTATCGGTTCTGTTTTTGGTTGGATTCTTGAAGTGTTCTTCCGGAGGTTTATATCCTCTGCAAATCCTGAGCGAAAATGGATTAATCCCGGCTTCTGTACAGGGCCGTATCTGCCGATTTACGGTTCGGGACTTTGTATCATGTATCTGATTGCGAAGCTGGAAACGTGGAATTTGATTAGCAGTCCGGTATGGAACAAAATTGTTTTGTTTTTGGTTATGGCAGTCTGCATGACCGGAATTGAATATATCGCAGGGATTATCAGTTTGAAAATCGGGAAAGTCCGTTTGTGGGATTATACGAAAGAGTGGGGAAACATACAGGGAATTATCTGTCCGAAGTTTTCTCTGATTTGGGCGCTGCTCGGCGCGGTTTACTATTTTCTCATACATCCGCATATTCTGGACGCAATTTACTGGCTGTCCCATAATCTGGCTTTTTCCTTTGTGATTGGAATGTTTTTCGGCGTATTTATGATTGATGTTTCCCATTCTATGAGGATTATTTCAAAACTCAAACAGTACGCAGAGGAATATGATGTAATTGTGCGGTATGAAACTTTGAAAACAGATATCCGCAGGTATTATGAAGATACGAAACAGAAGTATCAGTTTTTTCACCCGTTTCGGACAAACCGTCCGCTGCATGAGCATTTGAAGGGATTATACGGAACGTTTGAACAGCGGATTCAAAAGAGAAGAATCGAAAGATAAAAAGCCTTTTTGCCGAAAGGAAAGGCGCAAAGATACATAACGATAGCGAGGCAGACCTCATATGAAAATATTGATTTTATCCTGCGGTACAGGCGGCGGACATAATTCTGCCTGCATGGCGCTGAAAAAACAAATGGAAAATCGAGGGCATGATGTTGAGACGCTGAATCCTTATATGCTGAAAGGAAGGCGCACTGCGGCAACGATAGACCACGCGTATGTTGCAATGGCGCAGAAAATTCCAAAGGCGTTTGGCGCCGTTTATAAATTGGGCGATTCCTACCGTCGTCTTCCGGTAGCGTCTCCTGTTTATTACTTAAACCGCTATATGGTTCCGGTAATGGAGCAGTATATTGCAGAAAATCATTTTGACGCGATACTGATGACGCATCTGTTTCCCGCTGAAATTCTGACGAATATGAAGCGGAAGGGAAAAAAGATTCCGCTGACCTGTTTTGTGATGACTGATTACACCTGTATTCCTTTTACGGAAGAAACAGATTGCGATTATTACATTATTCCGTCGGAAGAATTAAAAGATGAGTTTATAAGCCGGGGACTCCCGGAAGATAAAATTTATCCGTTCGGCATACCCGTCCGGCAGCAGTTCTCCCAACAGAAAGACCGTACATTGGTGCGTCAGAAACTTGGTTTTTCATCCGATAAAAAGTATATTCTCGTGGCGGGAGGCAGTATTGGCGCCGGACAGATTCCACAGATTGTTTCCCTGCTTTTACGCCATTACAACAGGAATGATGTGGAAGTCATTGTTGTCTGCGGAAACAACCGGACATTGTATGAGCGCCTCAGAGCAGATTACGGCGAACAATGTACGCTGTTACAATACACTTCCAATATGGCGGAGTATATGTGCGCATGCGATTTGTTTTTATCAAAGCCGGGAGGACTGTCTTCCACAGAAGCGGCGGTATGTGGGACTGCGCTGATTCATGTAACTCCGATACCGGGCTGCGAGATAAACAATATGCAGTTTTTTGAAAGGCATGGAATGTGCCTTGCAGTGACTTCACCGAAAACGCAGTTAATATCCGCCTGCGATCAACTGATGGACAATGACGAAAGACAAAAAATGTGCGACAGTCAGAAAAGGTGCATTTTGGCAGATGCGGCGCAGAATATCTGCAGCCTTGTAGAATCAGAATACGCAAAAAGAACGGAATAAATTGTATAATAGGTCATTATAATCTTAATAAAACAAACCAATCGGGGAAATATGAAAAAACTGGTTGTACTTTTACTGATGGCTGCGATTTCGTTTGTCATTGTGGCAAACAGACAGAAATCGGAGACAACGCAAAAACCGCACACAATGGAAACTTTATCTTTTGCAGAATCAGACAGTAAGGATTACGAAAATCAATCCGACGGGGCAAGTGTTTTGAAAAAATTAGAGGAATTGCCGGTTTACGAATATGAGACGAGAGAAATCCTTTTACAAAATAAAGGGCAGAAGATTTATGGAGTTGCCTATATTCCAAAAACAGGAAAGGAAAAAGTGCCGTTAGTCATCAGTTCGCATGGACTTGGAGGAAGCTGGCGATCCAATGCCGGTTATGCAGAACAGATGGCGCGTCATGGCATAGCCGTTTACTGTTTTGATTTTCGCGGCGGCGGAGGAAAGGACAGTGAAGGGCGCACTACCCAAATGTCCGTCATGACGGAAGTTTCAGATTTGGAAACCGTTTTGGAGGCGGCAAAAAACTGGGACTTTGCAGACGCAGGGAAAATAATCCTGCTGGGAGCAAGTCAGGGAGGTATTGTTTCTGCAATTACCGCCGCAAGACATACGCAGGACGTTGCCGGACTGATTCTTCTTTATCCGGCATTTATGATTTCTGATTTGATTCACGAGGTTTACGATTCAATGAGTGAAGTTCCGAAAACTTTCCGTCTGCGGCAGTTTCTGATTGGGTATCCGTATGTGTCTGATATGTGGGATTATGATGTATACGGCGAAATTGGAAATTACAGGAAGAAAGTTCTTCTGCTGCAAGGAGATCAGGATGTTATTGTGCCGATGGATTACACAAAACGCGCGTCGGAAGTTTATTGCGATGCGGACTACTATGTGATTCAGGGTGCAGGGCATGGCTTTGGCGGTTCTGCATTCGAGCGGGCAGACAACTACATTTTCGACTATCTTCAGAAAATTGGAGCGATTAGTTGAAGTCATGATTTGAGCCTATTTATGAGGGCAATTTTCCTGAGCATTGAATAAGTATGAGATTGATGTTATTATATGAAAAAAGAAAGGTGAAGAATATGAAAAGAGAAAATACACTTTGGAGTGACAGAAAAAGAAATTTTTTGGGACTGCCATGGACGTTTACAAAATATTCGTTTGATGAAAGCCGGCTGTTTATTGAAACAGGACTATTGACATCAAGGGAAGATGAAGTCAGACTTTACCGCATTACGGATTTAACTCTGACCAGAAATTTGTGGCAGAAAATTATCCGGACGGGAACAGTGCATTGTGATTCTGCTGATAAAACAATGAATGATTTTGAGATTAAAAATATCAGGGAGGCTTACAATGTCAAAGAAAAGTTATCCGAACTGGTAGAGCAGGCCAGAAAAAATAATCGAGTTTATGCGCGGGAAAGCATGGATTATGATACATATGAAGATGACGATATTGATGAAGGTCACGAATAAAAATTAGTTTCGGTATTAAAAACTTATAGGGTATGTTTTTATATACGATGCCACACCAATGAAATAAATTGTTGGTGTGGCATTTTCATGTACGATTGAAACCGTCGGCAGGTATTAACAAAAATACCTCTAAAATATTATTTCAAAGGTACTTGTATGTAAAAATTTACTTGTCGTTGTAATGTGTGCCGCATTGGATAATTTCAAGATATTCTTCCCATGCTTTATCAGTCCAAAGTTTTCTCATTTCAATCAGCCTCTATTAAATCGTGTTCTTTTAACTGTGCTATGCCTGATTTCAAATCGGCAATTCTTTTTTCTAATTCTTCAATATTATCCCTGTTGTAAAAAGGATCTGCAGATATTTCAAATGGAATACGCCTTTCATTTCCAATTTTTACAAGAAAAATATTGATTGCTGCGCTCATGCTGATTCCCATATCTGCACACGCTTTTTCCGCTTTTGTTTTAACATTATCATCTACTCTAAAATTAACCTGTGCCATAAAATCGACTCCTTATCTTCTTTATCTGACTTTATTATAGCATATGTAAAGCAATTTTCAAGTGTTCACTTTACATTTAATATCTTCTTTTTCTCATCAATATATTTATACCCATTTTTTATTTAATAATTACATAAAGAGTATATTCAAAATATAGAGGGTGCAAAGAAAAGTTATCCAAATTGGTAGAGCAGGCAAAAAACTGTCGGGTTTATGCGCACCTATTGAAATGTAACGATATATGCGTTACAATTGACACATGAGGAGGTGTTAAGTTTGAAACAAATAAGTAGTGGTTAGATATTAAAAAAGAGCATAGCAAATAAGCCATCATTCGGTGGCTAAAA
>CANQMA010000020.1 GCA_947624875.1 uncultured Lachnospiraceae bacterium | reverse complement strand
AATCAACGGTGGTGTTTGTAAGATTAAATTCAACGGAAAAATGAGTGAGGGGTAGAATTTAAATTTTCAAGATAATATAGACAAATTTAAGTGATACGATAATATAGTGATGATTGTTTTGTCGAATTTAATATGGTAATATATAGGCAAACAGACGTTCGCAAATCAACTCAAACAGAATCTGCTGGAGAAGGACTGTTATTTCAGGTAGATGCGATTGCATATTTAGGAAAGTAAGTGAAGCGTGATATGAAAATTAAATGTGTATGGGAACATAATGGCAGCAAAAACATTTGGCAAAGGTTCTGTTTCTGACGTATTTAGATTTTTGTAAAACAAGACAATTCTACATGTAAATTGCTGGAAATTTCATGGCGGGTGCAAATAAATTACATACATTTTTTGCAAAACAAGATAATTCTACATGTAAATTGCTGGAAATTTCATGGCGGATACGAATAAATTACATACATTTTTGTAAAACAAACCAATTCTACATGTAAATTCTTGGAAATTTCATGGCGGGTGCAAATAAATTACATACATTTTTTGCAAAACAAGACAGTTCTACATGTAAATTGCTGGAAATTTCATGGCGGGTGCAAATAAATTACATACATTTTTTGCAAAACAAGACAATTCTGTATGTAAATTCGAGAGTTAGAAAGATAGCGTTTAGTAAACGAAACTCATATGCCGAATGGAATAATTATCGTGTGGCTTAATTAAAGTGGAAAGACAATCATAGGGTGACATTTAGCAAAAATATTGAAAAATCCATATTTATTTGTTAAATTTTATATATTGTAAATTATATTTATAAAATGCTCAGGGCGTAAAAACGCCCGAATATTGATGACAGAAAGGAATAAATTTATGGGATTTTTTAAAGGAAAGACAGTTCTAATTACCGGTGCCGGAAAGGCGACATTAAGTAACGGGCGTTGTGGTTCGATTGGTTATGGCATTGCCACTGCATATGCAAAAGAGGGGGCAAATCTGGTAATTACGGGTAGAAACGTAAAAAAACTCGAAGACGCAAAAACAGAGCTGGAAGAAAAGTATGGCATTGAAGTTCTGACGGTTGCAGCTGATATCCATAACGGCGCAGACAACATTGCTGTTGCGCAGGAGGTCGTGCGTCAGACGGTGGAAAAATTCGGCGGTATTCAGGTGCTAATTAACAATGCGCAGGCATCTGCTTCCGGTGTGACTTTAACAGACCATACGATGGAACAGTTTGATTTGGCAGTGTATTCAGGATTATACGCGACATTCTGCTATATGAAAGCCTGCTATCCATATCTGGCAGAGAGCAAAGGAAGCGTTATCAACTTTGCTTCCGGCGCGGGATTGTTCGGAAACTATGGGCAGTGCGCTTATGCGGCGGCAAAAGAGGGTATTCGCGGATTATCGCGGGTAGCAGCCACAGAATGGGGCAGGGACGGAATCAATGTCAATGTGGTATGCCCGCTTGCATGGACTTCCCAGTTAGAGCAGTTTGAAAAAGCATATCCGGACGCGTTTAAGGAAAATGTGCATATGCCGCCACTGGGATATTATGGCGATGCGGAAGACGATATCGGAAGGGTATGCCTTCAGCTTGCATCTCCGGATTTTAAATATATGTCCGGTGAAACTATTACGCTGGAGGGCGGTATGGGACTGCGTCCGTAAAACGAAAATGATTGCACATCAATAAAATGCATCATAATAGTGGAAATAGCAAGTCGGGTTTAAAATTTTAATTTTGGAACAAGTTGGGGCAGAAAGTAGCAGTTGCTTTTTGCCCTGATTTTGTTTATAATACAAAAGATTATGGTTATATGGAGTATGATGCCATGAAATATGCAGATAAGATATTGCCGAAGCCACTGCAAAGCATAGAAAAATGTATTTGCTGTGTTTTGCAGTAGTTTCGGATTTTCTGCGTAAGACGGAAATACGGTATCAAACAGATTTCATATGGGCATGATTAAAAAAATAAAAGGAGAAGTTACGCAAGGTAACGAAAGAAGATTATGTATAAGAGTTTTAGTATGGAACTTGCCGGCAGAACCCTCACTGTTGATGTTGGGAGAGTGGCAAAGCAGGCAAACGGCGCAGCATTCATGCACTACGGAGACACAACGGTTTTGTCTACCGCCACAGCCTCCGATAAGCCGAGAGACGGCATTGATTTCTTCCCGCTGTCAGTAGAGTTTGAAGAAAAGATGTATTCTGTCGGGAAAATTCCGGGAGGATTTAACAAGAGAGAGGGAAAGGCGTCTGAAAACGCAGTGCTGACTGCCAGAGTCATTGACCGCCCGATGCGGCCGCTGTTCCCGAAGGATTACAGAAATGACGTAACGTTAAATAACCTTGTCATGTCCGTAGATCCGGAATGCAGACCGGAACTGGTCGCTATGCTTGGAGCGGCAATTTCCACATGTATTTCCGACATTCCGTTTGACGGACCATGCGCAATGACGCAGGTGGGACTTGTCGACGGGGAATTTGTAATCAATCCGAGCCAGAAAGTTTGGAATGACGGTGATTTACAGTTGACGGTTGCTTCCACAAAAGAAAAGGTAATTATGATTGAAGCCGGAGCAAATATTGTTCCGGAAGAAAAAATGATAGAGGCAATTTATACAGCGCATGACATCAATCAGACGATTATCGCGTTCATTGAAAAAATTGTCGCTGAAGTTGGAAAAGAAAAACATACTTACGAGAGCTGCGCAGTACCGGAAGAACTGTTTGCCGCAATCAGGGAAATTGTTCCGGCAGAGGAAATGGAACAGGCAGTTTTCACAGATGATAAGCAGACCAGAGAAGAAAACATTAAAGCAATTACGGAAAAACTCGAAGAAGCGTTTGCTGAAAATGAAGAATGGCTTGCAGTTTTGGGCGAGGCAATTTATCAGTATCAGAAAAAGACCGTCCGCAAGATGATTTTGAAAGACCACAAGCGTCCTGACGGAAGGGCAATCGACCAGATCCGTCCGCTGGCAGCAGAAACCGATATTGTTCCGAGAGTACATGGCTCTGCAATGTTTACCAGAGGACAGACGCAGATTTGCAATGTATGTACATTAGCGCCTTTGTCTGAGGCTCAGAAAGTCGATGGCTTGGACGAAAATATCAAGTCAAAGAGATATATGCACCATTACAATTTCCCATCTTATTCTGTGGGAGAGACGAAACCGTCCAGAGGGCCGGGACGTCGAGAAATCGGACATGGCGCGCTGGCGGAAAAAGCGTTGATGCCGGTTCTGCCGTCTGAGGAAGAATTTCCGTATGCCATCAGAACCGTATCAGAAACGTTTGAATCAAACGGTTCTACATCAATGGCGTCGACCTGTTCGTCCTGTATGTCCCTGATGGCTGCGGGCGTGCCGATTAAGGCTATGGTAGCGGGTATTTCGTGCGGACTTGTAACCGGAGAAACCGATGATGATTATATCGTACTGACGGATATTCAGGGATTGGAAGATTTCTTTGGCGATATGGACTTTAAGGTTACCGGAACGACTGAGGGGATTACGGCAATTCAGATGGATATTAAAATTCATGGATTGACACGTCCGATTGTGGAAGAAGCAATCAGAAGAACAAGAGAAGCCAGACTTTACATTATGGACGAATGTATGAAGAAAGCAATCGCGCAGCCGCGTAAGGAATTAAGCCCTTATGCTCCGAAGATTGAAACCATGCAGATTGATCCTGAAAAAATCGGCGACGTCATCGGAAAGAGCGGTAAAGTCATCAATGCGATTATTGAGGAAACCGGCGTCAGCATTGACATTACAGAAGACGGGTTGGTATCTATCTGCGGTGTCGATACGGAGATGATTGCGAAGGCAAAGAAATACGTTGACACTATCGTGACGGACTTCGAAGAAGGTCAGATGTACGAAGGCGTTGTTGTCAGCATCAAGGAATTTGGCGCATTTATCGAATTTGCGCCGGGCAAAGAGGGCATGGTTCACATTTCCAAAATTGCAAAGGAAAGAGTAGAGCATGTCGAAGACTTCCTGACGTTGGGCGACAGGGTCCGCGTAAAATGTCTTGGCAAAGATAAAATGGGAAGAATCAGTTTTTCCATTAAAGATGCAAAATAAGAAACAGACAAATAAAACAATCCCCCGCGAATTATTTTCGAGGGGGATTCAATGATATAAAGGAATTATTATGGAAAAACTGACAGAGCAAAAAAAGATCAAAATCGGGCTGTTTTTAAATAAAGTCTGTACCGTACTGTTTGTACTCTTTTTTCTGGTGACCTGTGTGATTGTGACAGTGGGAATCAAACTGTATCTGATTCTTGTTGTATCGATTGCAGCGCTTTTCGGCATCTGCAGTTTCATAGCGCACAGGCTGTTAAAGGATTACAAACCGGAATAAAATAAGTAGGATTAAGGGAGGAAGATTATGGCAAAAAAGAATAACAAAGGAACCATCTGCGTACAGGGAGGCTGGCAGCCGAAAACGGGCGAGCCGAGAGTACTGCCGATTTATCAGAGCACGACGTTCAAATATGATACGTCAGAGCAGATGGGAAGGCTGTTTGACTTGGAGGACAGCGGTTATTTTTATACGAGACTGCAAAATCCAACCAATGACGCAGTGGCGCAGAAAATTTGTGATTTGGAGGGCGGCGTTGCCGCAATGCTGACGTCTTCCGGACAGGCGGCAAATTTTTATGCGGTGTTTAATATCTGTGAGGCGGGAGACCACCTGATTTGTTCTTCCCATGTATACGGTGGAACGTTTAATCTGTTCGGCGTGACGATGAAAAAGATGGGGATTGACGTTACATTTGTCGATCCGGAAATTTCTGAAGAAGATTTGAATGCGGCATTTCGGGAGAATACGAAATGCGTATTTGGAGAGTCGGTTTCCAATCCGTCCTGCGTGGTACTTGATTTTGAGAAATTTAGTAAGGCGGCGCATGCGCATGGCGTTCCATTAATTATTGACAACACCTTTGCAACTCCGGTAAACTGCCGGCCGTTTGATTTTGGCGCAGACATTGTGACGCACTCTACCACAAAATATATGGACGGGCATGCAATGGCAGTGGGAGGAGCGATTGTAGACAGCGGTAATTTTGACTGGACGGCTTATCCGGAAAAGTTTCCGGGACTGACAGAGCCGGACGAGTCTTATCATGGCCTTATTTACTGTGAACGCTTTGGAAAAGCGGGATATATTACGAAAGCCACAACACAGCTGATGCGCGATTTGGGCTCAATTCCGTCCCCGATGAATTCATTTCTGTTAAATGTCGGACTGGAAACATTGCATTTAAGAGTAAGGAAGCATTGCGAAAATGCGCAGAAAGTGGCTGAATATCTGGCAGCAAATGAAAAAGTAGCGTGGGTGAATTATCCGGGACTGCCGGGCAACGAATACTATGAGCGCGCGAAAAAATATATGCCGGACGGAACCTGCGGCGTACTCTGTTTCGGGATTAAAGGCGGAAGAGCCGCTTCTGTGAAATTTATGGATTCGCTTCAGTTTATTGCGATGGTAACGCACGTGGCTGACGCCCGTTCCTGCGTACTGCACCCGGCAAGCCATACGCACCGGCAGATGACAGACGAACAGTTGAAAGCCGCAGGCGTACAGCCGGATTTAATCCGTTTTTCTGTCGGCATTGAAGATATCGAAGATATTATTGCCGATTTAGAGCAGGCATTTGAAAAGATAGACTAGGAGACTTTTATGAAGTTCAGACCTTGTATTGACATTCATAACGGAAAAGTAAAACAGTTGGTAGGAGGAAGCCTCAGGGATCAGGGAGACATGGCAGAGGAAAATTTTGTATCTGAAAAAGATGCAGGATATTTTGCCGGCCTTTACCGTCAGGACGGGCTTGAAGGCGGCCATGTCATTATCTTAAACGGCAAAGATTCCGAATACTTTCAGGCCTCCAAAGAGCAGGCGCTTTGCGCGCTTTACGCTTATCCCGGCGGATTGCAGATTGGCGGCGGCATCAACGACCAAAATGCAAAAGAATATCTGAATGCGGGCGCTTCCCATGTGATTGTCACTTCCTTTGTCTTTCATGACGGCGCGGTTTCATATGAAAACTTGAGAAAACTGGTATCTGCTGTGGGAAAAGAACGTATCGTGCTTGATTTAAGCTGCCGGAAAAAAGACGGCGCGTACTATATTGTGACAGACCGCTGGCAGAAATTTACAAACGAGACCGTTTCCATTTCTTTATTGGAAAAGCTGTCAGAATACTGCGATGAGTTTCTGGTGCATGGCGTGGACGCAGAAGGGAAAAGTTCCGGAATGGAAGAAGACCTTGTAAGGCTGTTGGCGTCTTATGAGGGAAATCCAATCACTTACGCGGGAGGCATCGCTTCCATCGAACAGATTGGACTTTTTGGAAAACTCTGTCAAAACAGACTGGATTATACGATTGGCAGCGCGCTTGATTTGTTTGGCGGAAGCCTTTCCTATCAGGAGGTATGTTCTCTGTAAGCGAGCGGTTCGCTTTGCGGCGCTTTTGATTTGCGGTACATTCCCGGAGTAATTTCAAAGCGCTTCTTAAAGAGCCGGTTAAAATGCTCTACATTTTGAAAGCCGATATCCGAACTGATTTCGGCAATCGGTTTGTTGGTATTTTCAAGGAAAAATAACGCCATACGGAAGCGGATATTCTGCTTTAACTCCGTAAAAGATTTTCCGGTATGTTTTTTGATGAGTCTGGAACAGTACGCATCGGAAAAATGAAAATGCGAGGCGACTTCGTGGAGCGTAATCTGCTGGTAATTTTGGTCAATATAGGCGAGCATGTCTGTGAATTCATTGCCGGCCTGCCTTGTATCGCCGGATACATAAATCGTATCTTCAAAGCGCTGCAGCAGTTTAGAAAACAAAATGGTAATCGAGCCGTTTAATATCTGTTCATAATATTTCTTTTTTTCCCTGTATTCTAAAAGCATGGACAACACATGGTTTTGGATATAGGGATCTTTTTTTGAGTCAATGAGCAGATAGGCGTTTTGGTTTTTGGTATAAAGGGTTTTATTGAAAAAAGCCGAAATCGCGTTGGTGTCTTTTAGAATATGATAAAAAATATCTTCAAACGTACTTCTGCGGATCAGAATGTTTAAAATAATACTCTCGTCAAATACGGAAATGGAATGGACAGAGCCGGGCGCCACCAGACAGAATTGTCCCTCGGTAAGCGTAATGGTCTTGTGTTCAATCTGCTGGATACAGGAGCCGGAAAGGACATAAATCAATTCAAACAGAAGGTGTTTATGGGAAAATACCGGCGTATAGCGGTTATGTTTTGTAATAACAATATTGTTCCGGTCTTCGCCGCGAAAAAAGTTATCGTCGGAAATTACTGTGGGAAGAAAACCGCCGTCTACATCAGGCAGGATATGTTTCCGGTAAAAGGCATAGGACACGCCCATATCGTCAATCAACTGCCGGTAGGTTTTTCCCGCCTTTAAATATTCGTAATAATTTTTATATAAAATCTCGTCTTCGTTAAACGTATTCAATTCTTCCAATAATGCTTCTATGTCCAAACTGCGAATCCCTTTCTACGTTCGATTGTTTTTTACCTTATGGTTTAATATAACAGAAAAGTCATAAAACATCAATAAAATTGACATCATTTTCCATAGCCTCTTTTTGCGAAAAAGATTAAAATAAAAGTATCATAGAGAACGAGGTGAGAGCGCATGATTTCAAAAACGAAAGTGAAAAAATGGATTGCTTTTGCAATGGCATTGTCGATGGTCATTACATCAATATCATTTTATACCTTTGCGGACGGAGCAGTTATGAAAGAAACAGATTACAACAGACATTCAAAGTATCTGTACCTGATATCACAGAGTACGAACAAAGTTGTTACAGTGAATGAGACGACGACGGATCTGACAGCCGACGGAGACCTTTCCATGCTCGATGATGTGGAGAGTATGCCGGATAATGCTTTGTTTGAGTTTGTTGATTCTACGGATAACCGGTTTGTGGGATACAAATCTTACCGGTCTGTATTCAATCATCAGGCAGTTTCGGCAAGAAGCGTCAATGAAGGAGGACTTCGCGCCAATGGCGGACAGTCCACGACCGGCTGGGAGGTAATGCGTTTTGAAAACGCGGGAGACGGCACTTATGCAATCAGGACAGCGAACGGCTACTCCAATGACGTCAGTCAGGGAGCTTATGTCCGGCTTGATGAAAATAATGAGCTGATTCCGGGAAATACCAATATTGCCGAAGCAGAAAAATTTATTGTAGTTTTTCCGGCGGGATACGAAGAAGATACTACCGGTGGAACTTCCGGTGAAGAAACAGGCACAAGCGGCGATGTGGAAAGACCGGCGGTTCCTTCAAATCTCGATATTACATATGGGCAAAAGAGTATTACACTGACGTGGGAAACAGTACCGGATGCGGTATCCTATGAGATTTACCGCGCCAGTGGAAGATACAGTTCTTACGAAAAAATCGGAACGTCCGACACGACGGCGTATACGGACAACGTGCCGGATTCCGTTTATAAATATTATTATAAAGTAGCGGCAGTCAATGCCGATGGAATTGTTTCAGAACAGTCCGAAGCAATGGCACCGGATATCAAGTTATTTGGAGATACGCTTCATTTATACAGTCCTACCGATGATGTCGATACCATCAACAGCCAGATTAAAGCCATTTCTGACGTGCAGATGAAAGCCTCTCTTTCAGAGTTTACCGACAACCGCTATGCGATTGTATTTAAACCGGGAGATTATAATATCAATACAGTCAATATCGGCTTCTACACACAGGTATTAGGACTTGGAAAAACGCCGTATGAGACAAAAATCAGGAATATTAACGTAGATAAGAACGAAAGCGCAAATGTACTGATCAATTTCTGGAGGGGAATTGAAAACCTCTATGTTGAGGCCGGCAACGCCGCAACTGATGTAAAATATGGCGCATCTCAGGCTGCGCCGATGAGGCGGCTTTATGTGAATGGAAGACTGAATTTGGACGATACCGGGACAGAAGCAAGCGGCGGATTTCTGGCGGACACCTATGTCACCGGACAGACCGGGTCGACATCTCAGCAGCAGTTCTTTGTCCGAAACACGCATATGACAAATGGCTGGTTTGATTCGTGTTGGAATATGCTTTTTGTCGGGTGTTACAACGCCCCGATATCTACCACAGACTGGGCAAATACCAATTACAAGGCATATACAACGGTTGACCAGACGCCGGTTGTTCGTGAGAAACCATTCTTATATGTGGATGACAATGGAGAATATGAAGTGTTTGTTCCGGGACTTAGAAAGGACGCTTCCGATATATCCTGGTCACAAAATGACATGGGAACAGGGAAATCAATTCATCTCAATGATTTCTATGTGGCAAAGGCAGACAGCGATAATGCCGAAACATTAAACGCAGCACTTCAGGCTGGAAAACATCTCCTCTTTACGCCGGGAATTTATGAGATTGAAAAACCGCTGGAGGTCACCAATCCGGATACGGTTATTTTAGGACTTGGTCTGGCGACACTGATCTGCAGAAATACGGATACGGCGATTCGGGTTGCGGACGTTGACGGCGTAAGCGTCGCAGGACTGATCATTGAGGCAGGCGCGCAGGGATCCGATACGCTGGTTGAGGTTGGCGCAGAAAATTCTGATGCAGACCACAGCGAAAATCCGGTGTTATTAAGCGATTTATTCTTCCGCGTCGGCGGTACAAGAATCGGGAAGACAGAAAAATGTCTGGAAATCAACAGCGATGACGTCATCGGCGATCATTTCTGGATTTGGCGGGCAGATCATGGCGCAGGAGCAAACTGGAGTGAAAGCACCGCAAAGAATGGTTTGGTTGTCAATGGTGACGATGTGACGGTCTATGGCTTGTTTGTGGAACATTTCCAACAGTATCAGACGTTGTGGAATGGAGAGAACGGAAGAACTTACTTTTATCAGAGCGAACTTCCGTATGACGTGCCGTATCAGAAAGACTGGATGGCGGACAATGGAGCGAACGGATATGCGTCTTATAAAGTGGCGGACAGCGTACAGCACCATGAAGTGACAGGGCTTTGCATTTATGAAGTCTTTATTCATACCAAGGAATTTATAACGCTTGACAATGCGATTGAAGTATCAAACGGCACCAAAGTGCGCAATGCCTGTACGGTATCTTTCAGCGGCGGAAATCCGGATGGAAAAGGAACGATTACCCATATTGTAAACGGACAGGGAGGATCCGTCGGCACCGGCGGAATTTCTCAGGCAGGTGCCAAAGTGGGAATTAACGGTTATTGCAACGATATGGACTTCTTAAGAGAAGAATTAAAGGGGTTGATTGACCGGTATCAGAATACACTTCAAGGGGAAGCTGCCAAGGAAGCATGGCAGGAATTTCAGAAGGCATTGACGAATGCGGAAGCTGTTTATGAAAATTCCGAATCCGGCCAGAATGATGTGCTCAATGCAGAGGACCGGTTGATTATCGCTTTTCAGTCTTTGGAGGCGGACAAAAGACAGCAGGAACCGCCTGTGATTTCAAGCAAGAAGGGAATCGCAAGCTGGTACTATGCAAGCGGCAGTATTCCAAGCCAGAGAAATGTATCTGTTTTCAATCAAATCGGCGCGACATGGCTGTACAACTGGGGTGCAACAGAGCAGGTTGCCGCAGAAGCAAAGGAAGCGGGACTGGAATATGTTCCGATGGTCTGGGGCGGAGGTTCTGTCAATGCTTCGGAAATTGAAAAACTGAAAGCCGGAGCGCAGTCGGGATTGTACAAAAACCTGTTGGCGTTCAACGAACCGGATTTAAGGGATCAATCGAATATGACGGTCGATCAGGCAATCGAACTCTGGCCGCAGTTGGAAACTACCGGTCTGCGTCTTGGAAGTCCGGCGGGCGCGGCAGTCGAAGACGCATGGGTAGACCAGTTTATGGCGCGTGCAAAAGAATTGGGTTACCGGGTAGACTTCCTGACGCTGCACGTATATCAGGATTTCACCCACCCGGGTTCCGTAGAGTCTTTCCGGCAGGCATTGGAGAGACTGCATAATAAATATCAGATTCCTATCTGGATTACGGAAATCGGCAATGTCGATGTCTCTACACAGTGGCAGGGTTACCAACTGGCAAATCCGCTCTCTCATGAACTGGCGGTCAAATATATTAAGGAAGTCGGAGAAATGCTGGAATCTTTAGACTATGTAGAACGGTATGCATGGTTTGTAGACTATTCAGATAATATTTCAGGAACAGAATACACCAGACTTTATGACATTCATACCGGAGCCTTGACAGAGGAAGGCAAGGCGTACCGACTAGTCGGACCAAAAGAAGAAGATCCGTCGGAACCGGAAACAACAACGAAACCGGAGACGACTACACAGAATCCTGAAACAACGGCTGCACAGGAGATTACAACAGCGCAGACATCAGAGCCGACGACCATACAGGACTCAGAGGCGACGACGGCGCAGATATCTGAAACGACCAGCGCACAAAATCCTGAGGTGGCAACAACGCAGGGTTCTGAGGAAACAACAGCACAGGCACCAGAGACAGCAAATGTACAGAATTCTGAGACAACGACAAAGGGAGTGACAAACGCTGACACACAGAATTCTAACGTTTCGGCAACAAAAGGACAAAGCGGTTCTTCCAAGGTACAGAAACCGGGCAGAGTCAAAGTCAAAAGTGCAGTGAAAAAGAAATCAGCAAAGCAGATAAAAATCACGTTGAAGAAAAAACTAAAGGCTGTTGGCGGTTATCAGATTCGTTTCTATAAAACGAAAAAGGATGCAAAGAAAAACAAAAAGCCGATTGTAAAAATCAAGTATAAGAAAAATAAAAAGAAATTTACAGTCAAGCACAAGAAACTGAAAAATAAAAAGATTTTGTATGTGCGCATTCGAGGATATGTGAAAGTGAATGGAAAAACTTATTACAGCAAAAAGTGGTCAGCGGTAAGAAAAGTAAAAATAAAAAAATAAACGGACTAAAAACAGTCTGACCAATAAATAATTATCTAAAAAACTTCCATACTATCAGGGTATGGAGGTTTTTTTATGGATCAAATTAAAGAGTATGGACAGAGTGAACTAAATCAGAATAAAAAAGAGAAAAATATTCACTTATTGAGTATTATTGGAGAAATAGAAGGGCATGAACAGCTTGCTTCCGGAATGAAGGCGACAAAATATGAACATATTCTTCCCCAGTTGGCAAAAGTGGAAGATGATCAGGAAATTGACGGCGTGCTGGTGATTTTAAATACTGTGGGAGGAGATGTGGAATGTGGACTCGCGATTGCGGAAATGATTGCAGGACTGAGCAAACCGACGGTTTCTCTGGTGCTGGGCGGAAGTCATTCCATTGGGATTCCTCTGGCGGTGGCGACGGACTATTCTTTCATTGTGCCAACCGGAACAATGGTCGTCCATCCGGTGCGAATGGATGGAACCTTTATTGGAGTCACCCAGACATTCAATTATTTTAGAAAAATTCAGGAGCGAATTAATTATTTTGTGACCCATCATAGCAATATTACAGAAGAACGATTTACGGAGCTGATGAATGCAACGGAAGTCATGACGAAAGATGTGGGAAGTATTCTGATTGGAAAACAGGTTGTGAAAGAAGGAATTATCAATGAAATAGGAAGCCTCAGGCAGGCGCTTGAAAAACTTTACACCATGATGGATTAAAACAACCGATGATTCATTACAGAACAACCATAGAATTAAAAGGAGCGCAATGTGAAATCCGCTCCTTTTTTCTATAAGATTATGATTACATTTTACGGAGCGTAAAGGAATCCAATAAATCACTGCATAATTGCTATTTATCTTGAATAAATATTGAAAAAATAGTAAAATAAATGAATATTATGGTCATTCGAAAGGAATAGGAGAAACAGATGAGTTTTATTAAGGCAGTGTTTTTAGGAGTGATTCAGGGATTGACAGAGTTTTTGCCTGTCAGCAGTTCCGGTCACCTGGCAATTTTTAAGCAGATATTTGGTATGGAGGATGTTGGAATTTCGTTTGACGTATTTCTCCATATTGGGACATTGACTGCGGTGTTTATCGTATATTGGAAAGATATTGTGCAGCTTTTTGTGGATGGCGTCGGGATATTAGTAGATGCGGTATCAAATCTTTTCGAGTGGATTCGAAGCAAAAGAAGCGGGGAGGAACCAAATTATAGAAAGGTTATTACATCTGCATACCGGAAATTTGCCATGCTTGTGATTGTGTCGACGATACCGACCGGTATTTTAGGAGTATTGGGCGAAAAGTTTATCGACGGCGCAGGCGCTTCTCTTCTGATACCGGGTATTTGTCTTTTAGTGACAGCAGTACTGCTCTTTATATCAGATCAGTTACCGGGTGGAGATAAAACGCCAAAGAAGACTACATATGGAAATGCTGTGTTTATTGGATTATGCCAGGGAGTAGCCACCCTGCCGGGACTTTCCCGTTCCGGAACCACGATTACAGCCGGTTTACTTTGTGGATTAAAGAGAGAATTTGCGGTGAAATATTCATTTATCATGTCCATTCCGGCAATTTTAGGAGCAGCAGTATTAAAACTGCCAAAAATGGGAACAGATATTGCCTCAGCCAGCGCAGTGGCATATATTGCAGGGGCAATTGCAGCCGCAGTGGTAGGATATATCTGTATTAAAACAATGCTGGTCGTCGTAAAAAATAAAAAATTTAAATATTTCTCTTACTACTGCTTTGTAGTAGGTCTTGTGGCGATTATCGGATCGTTCGTAGTAAAATAAAAACAGGGGTGAAAAAATTGGCAAATACAAGAACCGGAAGCAGGGCCAAAAAATCAAATACAGGGAAAAAACGTACAGGCAGAAAACCAACAGCCAGAAAAACAAAAGCACAGATTGCACAGCAGCAGAAAGTGCGCAGGGAAATTTTACAGTGGGTACTGATTGCGGTACCTATCTTTTTGTTCCTCAGTAATTTTGGTATTTGCGGGACGATAGGAGACGCCCTGAGAAGCGTCATGCTTGGAGTATTCGGAACTATGGGATTTTTATTTCCCGTTCTTCTGGCAGGCATTGTTGGATTGGTCGTTTTCAATCGTGTGCGTGGAAGATTACTTGCAAAAATCATAGGAATCCTGTTGCTGTTTCTAAACATGACCATGTTATTCCACATGTTCTCTTATGGAAATACCGGGGCTCCGGTGACTACGTTTTATGAACACGGCAGTGCAGCGGAATTTGGCGGCGGATTTGTCGGAGCCGGAATTGCAGAATTGTTCTGCAGCCTGATCGGGGTGGCAGGTACCTACATCCTGATTCTGATTTTCTTTATTATTTGCATCGTGATTCTAACGGAGCACTCCATCATGGATACAATCAAAGATAAAGGGCAGTATGCCTATGAGAGTGCAAAAGAAGAAGCAGAAAGCCGCAGAGAGGAACATGAACTGCTAAAACAGCAGCGGCGGATAGAAAAGCGCGAGGCAAGAAGAACAAGAAAAGTCGGGGTGGACTTTGGAGAGACACAGATTGACGCACAGACAGAAGGTTCCCAATCAGGAAAGGATTCTCGTCAGGAAGTTCATGAGATTCATATTGAGGGTCTCGATGAAACACCAAAAGCAGACGAGCATGCAAATGATGGAACATTTCAGCCAAAGGAGCGGATTCAGGTCAGCGACAGTGCTATGGCTGCGATGAACCGAAAACCATATGGAGTCCATACAGACAGTTCCGACGGACAGACTGTTCCGGAACCGGTTCAGGAAGTAGAAAAGAAGCTTTCCAGCGAAGGAAAGATTATTGCGCCGGAAAAGAAAAAACTCAAGTATAAAAAGCCGTCATACGCTCTGTTGAAAGACAATCCGGGGTGTAAAAGAGGTACGACAAAGGTCGAACTGATGGCAACAGCGACAAAATTAAAACAGGTGCTGGCAAACTTTGGGGTGAATGTTGAAGTGACCAATGTCAGCAGAGGTCCGTCAGTTACCCGCTATGAATTACAGCCTGAGATGGGAACAAAAGTGAGCCGGATCACCGGTCTTGCCGACGATATTAAACTGAATATGGCAGCTGCCGATATCCGGATAGAAGCGCCGATTCCGGGAAAAGCGGCAGTTGGAATCGAAATCCCAAATGAGGGCAGAGATCCGGTTTATTTAAAAGAACTGCTAAACTCTCCTGATTTAAAGAGACATCCGTCAAAACTTGCATTTCCTGCAGGAAAAGACATTGCGGGACGGATTGTGGTGGCAGACATTGCGAAAATGCCGCACATGTTGATTGCAGGAACGACGGGATCCGGAAAATCCGTCTTTACCAATTCAATCTTAATGAGTATTTTATACCGAAGCACGCCGGAGGAAGTCCGATTAATCGTAATCGATCCGAAAGTTGTGGAATTTCAGGTTTATAATAAAATTCCGCATTTACTCTATGATGTCGTTACCGACCCGAAAAAGGCAGCAGGCATTTTAAATTGGGCAGTTGCGGAAATGGGTGTTCGTTACAAGAAATTTGCAGGCATTGGAGCAAAAGATATTGGCAGTTACAATGCAAAAATAGACAGCGGCGAATATGTATCAGACGAAAAACTGGAAAAAATGCCGCAAATTCTAATTATTATTGATGAGCTGGCAGATTTGATGATGGTTGCCGCAAAAGAAGTGGAAGAAGCAATCTGCCGTCTGGCGCAGCTTGCAAGAGCTGCCGGCATCCACATGGTAATCGCAACCCAGAGGCCATCGGTTGACGTTATTACCGGACTGATTAAAGCAAATATTCCGTCAAGAGTAGCGCTGACCGTTGCATCCGGCACGGATTCCCGTACGATTATCGATATGTATGGCGCAGAAAAACTTCTCGGAAATGGAGATATGCTGTTTTATCCGGCAGGTTATGTAAAACCGGTCAGACTTCAAGGCGCATATGTTTCAGAACAGGAAATTGCTGATACGGTCAGGTATATTATACAAAACAGCGGGGAGGCAGAATATGATACCTCCATTGATGCAAAACTGGTAAGCGACCAGGAGGCAATGTCAGGAAACGGAAGTGAGCGGGATCCGATTTTTGCAGAGGCAGGAAGATTATGTATTGAAAAACAAAAAGGATCCACCAGTATGCTCCAGCGTCAGTTTAAGGTAGGCTTTAACAGGGCGGCTCGCGTCATGGAACAACTTTATGATGCAGGCGTCGTAGGACAGGAGGAAGTAAACAAACCTCGAAAGGTCATTATGTCCATGGAAGAGTTTGAACAGATTATATAGGAGGAAAGATTGATGAAGACAGATATCGAAATTGCACAGGACGCTGTGATGAAACCAATCAGAGAAGTGGCACAAAGTATTGGAATGACAGAAGATGATTTGGAACTTTACGGAAAGTATAAGGCGAAAATCTCCAATGAATATTATGATAAGATCAAACAGAATCCGGATGGAAAACTGATTTTAGTGACCGCAATCAATCCGACGCCCGCAGGAGAAGGAAAAACGACGGTGACCGTTGGACTGGGAGAAGCATTTGGAAAGTTAGATAAGAAAGCAGTGATTGCTCTGCGTGAACCTTCTTTGGGTCCTTGTTTTGGAATCAAAGGCGGCGCGGCAGGCGGAGGTTATGCGCAGGTCGTTCCGATGGAGGACTTAAATCTCCACTTTACCGGCGATTTTCATGCAATTACAGCGGCAAACAATTTATGCGCCGCAATGCTGGACAATTCCATTCAGCAGGGAAATGAATTAAATATAGACCCAAATCAGATTGTCTGGAAGCGTTGCGTGGATATCAATGACCGCGTTTTGAGAAATATTGTCGTCGGTCTGGGAAGAAAAGTCGACGGCGTAGTTCGCGAAGACCATTTTGTCATTACAGTGGCTTCTGAAATCATGGCAATTCTCTGTCTTGCTGCCGATTATGCAGATTTAAAAGAACGGCTTGGGAACATTATCCTTGCGTATACTTATGACGGAAAACCGGTCACTGCAAAGGATATCAAGGCGGTGGGTTCTATGGCGGTACTGTTAAAAGACGCTATGAAACCGAATTTAATACAGACATTGGAGCACACGCCGGCGCTGGTGCATGGAGGACCGTTTGCAAATATTGCACATGGATGTAACTCCGTCAAGGCGACGCAGACCGCATTAAAGATGGCAGATTACGTCATTACAGAGGCGGGATTCGGTGCGGATCTGGGCGCGGAAAAATTTATGGATATCAAGTGCCGCAAAGCCGGATTGAAACCGGATTGTGTCGTTCTGGTAGCAACTGTCCGTGCGCTAAAATACAACGGCGGCATTGCAAAAGAAGAACTCTCCAAAGAAAATTTAGAAGCGCTCAAAAAAGGAATTGTCAATCTTGAAAAGCATATTGAAAACTTACAGAAATTTGGTGTTCCGATTGTCGTAACACTCAATCAGTTTGTCACAGACACCGAAGCAGAATATCAATATATTAAAAAATTCTGTGAGGAGAGAAATTGCGCATTTGCGCTGGCAAAAGTCTGGGAAAAAGGAGGAGAAGGCGGAATCGAACTGGCAAACAAAGTGATAGAAACCATAGAGCAGAAGCCGTCAAAATTTGCTCCGCTGTATCCGGACAATCTCTCTGTTAAAGAAAAAATTGATGTGATAGCAAAAGAAATATATGGTGCAGACGGAGTTACGTACTCGCCGGAAGCCGAAGCAGCCATCAGAAAAATAGAGGATTTAGGTTATGAAACGTATCCGGTCTGTATGGCGAAAACGCAGTACTCGCTATCGGACGATATGAAAAAACTGGGCCGGCCTACCGGATTTACGATTCATATTCGGGAAGTATATATTTCAGCAGGCGCAGGATTTATTGTAGCCATTACCGGAAATATTATGACGATGCCGGGATTATCAAAGAGTCCGGCAGCTTTCGGGATTGATTTGACAGATGACGGAAAAATTACAGGATTGTTTTAAGGAGAAATCAAATGCTTATCGATGGAAAACAGATTGCAGCAGAGATAAAAGAAGAATTAAAGCAGAAAGTAGAACATTTAAAAGAAGAAGGAATTTCTGTGGGACTTGCGGTAATCCGGGTCGGCGAAGACCCGGCCTCTAAAGTCTATGTTCGAAATAAAGAAAAAGCGTGCGAGTACGTTGGGATTCATACCAACACAATCGTACTGCCGGAAGATACGACGGAGGAGCAGCTGCTGAAGCTGGTAGAAAAATTAAATCATGACAACGGAATTCACGGCATTTTAGTTCAGCTTCCGCTGCCAAAACAGATTGACGAAAGTAAAATTCTGCTTGCGATTGATCCCAAAAAAGATGTGGATGGGTTTCATCCGGTAAACGTCGGGAAAATGGTAATCGGTGAAAAGACATTCCTGCCATGCACGCCGGCGGGAATTGTTGAGATGCTGAAACGTTCCGATATCGGGATTGCCGGAAAGGAATGCGTTGTGATTGGCAGAAGTAATATTGTTGGAAAGCCAATGGCATTATTGATGCTGCGTGAAAACGCTACGGTAACAGTCGCTCATTCCAAAACAAAAGATTTGAAAGAGGTGGCAAAGCGGGCGGATATTTTGATTTCCGCAATAGGAAAAGCAAATTTCGTCACGGCAGATTATGTCAAACCGGGCGCGGTTGTGATTGATGTCGGAATGAACCGCAACGAAGAAGGAAAATTGTGCGGAGATGTGGACTTTGAATCGGTATCCCCAATCGCCTCCGCAATTACACCGGTGCCGGGAGGCGTCGGACCGATGACCGTGACCATGCTTTTAGTAAACTGTGTCCGAAGCGTTGAAAACAATTCGTGATATCAGAGGGAGGTTCCTTTGAAATTTGCAAAAGTCATTGTTGATATATCTCATGAAAAATTAGACCGCCTTTTTGATTACAAAATTCCGGAATCCCTCGAAAAGGAAATTCATGCGGGCACAGCAGTGATGATTCCGTTCGGGAGAGGAAATCGATCAATACAGGGGTATGTAATTGAAGTGACGGAGGCACCCGCTTATGCTCCCGAAAAAATAAAGAGTATTCTTTCACTGGCAGAAAACGCAACAACAATAGAGAGTCAGTTAATCAGCCTCGCATGGTGGATTAAAGAAAATTATGGATCCACCATGAATCAAGCATTAAAAACAGTCATTCCGGTAAAGAAAAAAGTGAAAGACCGAACGACGACAACGATTGAGCTGTGTCTTTCGGACAGTGCATTACAGGAAAAACTGGTCACTTATCAAAGAAAAAACTGCCGTGCCAGAATCCGTTTATTGCAGGAATTAGAACAATACAGACAGCTTCCGAAATCATTGGTGGTCAGCAAACTGAATATTTCTGACAGCACGCTGAAAACAATGGAAAAACTCGGAGATATCCGACTCGTCAAAAAACGGCTGTTTCGAAATCCGGTCAGCGGGAAAAAGCAGCCGGAGCATACGATTGTGTTAAATCAGCAGCAGCAGCAGGCGGCAGATGCGATTAAGAAAACAATGAACTTCTCTAAAGAAGACGGACTAAACATTCACCTGATCCATGGAATTACCGGCAGTGGAAAAACAGAAGTTTACATGGATTTAATCGAATATACGCTTTCGAAAAATAAATCCGTGATTGTACTGATTCCGGAGATTGCCCTGACCTATCAAACCGTAATGCGGTTTCAGAAAAGATTTGGCGATGTCGTTTCCATTATCAATTCAAAATTGTCTGCAGGAGAACGTTACGACCAGTTTGAGCGTGCAAAAAATGGAGAAATCCGCATTATGATTGGTCCGAGATCCGCATTGTTTACACCCTTTACGGACTTGGGATTGATTGTGATTGATGAAGAGCACGAAGGTGCATACAAAAGCGAAACGGTACCGAAATATAATGCGATTGAGGTCGCACACAAACGAATTGCAGACACCGGGGCGACTCTTGTGCTGGGTTCTGCAACGCCATCCATGGAAGCTTATTATCGTGCAAAAAAAGGAATTTATCAGTTACATACGATTGATGTCCGGGAAACAGGCAGTCTGGCAGAAGTTTCACTCGTCGATTTGCGTCAGGAATTGCAAAATGGAAATAAATCTGTTTTCAGTCATGAATTAAAAGACCTGATTGAAGACAGACTAAATAAAAAAGAGCAGACCATGCTGTTTATGAACCGGCGTGGATATGCCGGATTTGTCAGCTGCAGGGATTGTGGAAAAGCGATTCGCTGTCCGCACTGTGACGTGACACTAAAACTTCATAAAAATCGAAAATTAGTCTGCCACTATTGTGGTTATACGGAAAATCTTCCGGGGGTATGTCCCGAATGCGGCTCCAAATTTCTGGGGAGTTTTGGGATTGGGACACAGCAGATTGAAAGTCTATTGAAAAAGGATTTTCCACAGGCTCGGATTTTGCGAATGGATGCCGATACAACCGGAAGCCGGGGAGGACATGAAGAAATTTTATCTGCGTTTGCAAATGAGCAGGCAGACATTTTGGTAGGAACGCAGATGATTGTCAAGGGACATGATTTCCCAAACGTGACGCTTGTCGGAGTCATAGCGGCAGATTTATCTCTTTATGAATCTGATTTCAGAGCGCCGGAAAGAACGTTCCAGCTGCTTTGTCAGGCTGCGGGAAGAGCAGGGCGCAGCAGTAAGCCGGGAAAAGTGGTGATTCAGACTTACGCACCCGATAATTACAGCATTCAGGCGGCGGCAAAACAGGATTATCCGGCATTTTTTGAGGAAGAACTTGCCTACCGGAGCCTTATGGGCTATCCTCCGGTATCGAACATGGTCTGCGTGATGCTCATGGGAGAAAACAGAAATGAATTGCACGGGGCTACGGAAGAAATGATGTCCGTCCTTCGCAGCGTAAAGGAACAGCAAAACCAGAACCTGATGATTATCGGACCTTCCACACCGCCGGTTTCCAAAATCAAGGATATTTACCGTAACGTCATTTATTTAAAGGACAGCAGAAGGCAGAATTTGGTGATTATCAAAGACTATTTAGAACAGGCGACAAATCGTTCGCAGAAATTTAAAAATATTCATATCCAATATGATTTCAATATGTAAACAATAAATCATGGTTGCGTTTCAGGGAAACAATGATTGTAACCAAAAATACCAATGGAATCAATCAAACAGAGAAAGGGTAAAAACATGGCAATTAGAAACATTCGCGAACTGGGAGATTCATCCCTTCGTAAGATATGCAAACCGGTAAATGAAGTCAATCATAGGACAAAAGTGTTAATTGAAGACATGTTTGATACGATGTACGAGGCAAATGGAGTTGGGCTTGCCGCACCTCAGGTAGGGATTTTAAAACGGATTTTTGTCATCGACTGTGGAGATGAAGAAGGAAATTCTGTTCCGTATGTATTTATCAATCCTGAGATAGTGGAAAAAGACGGAGAGCAGATTGACTATGAAGGATGTCTGAGTGTTCCGGGGAAATCCGGAAAGGTTTCGAGAGCCATGAAGGTTAAGGTCCGTGCATGGAATGAGCGGATGGAACCGTTTGAATTGGAAGCCGAAGGGCTGCTTGCCCGATGCATCCAGCATGAGAACGACCATTTAAATGGGGTTGTCTATGTAGACAAAGTAGAGGGAAAACTTTATGACAACTCAGAATTGTATGGAGAGGAAGAATAGATTGAGAATTGTATTTATGGGGACGCCGGATTTTGCAGTTCCGGCTCTGGAAAAATTGAATCAAGCGCATACGGTCGCCGCAGTTGTAACGCAGCAGGACCGGCCGAAAGGCAGAGGACATAAAATGCAGTTCCCGCCGGTAAAAGAAAAAGCGCTGGAACTTGGCATTCCGGTCTTTCAGCCAAAACGTGTCAATGAATCGGACTTTATCGGACAGTTAAAAGAGCTGCATCCGGAAGTGATTGTGGTCATTGCTTATGGACAGATTCTTTCAAAAGATATTTTAGACTTGCCGGAATATGGATGTATCAATGTCCACGCTTCCCTGCTTCCGAAATATCGCGGCGCAGCTCCTATTCAATGGGCCGTAATCAACGGGGAAGAAAAAACCGGTGTTACGACCATGTATATGGCAGAGGGAATGGATACCGGAGATATGATTGACCGCGCCGTAGTCCGGCTGGCTTTAGATGAAACCGGAGGAAGTTTGTTTGATAAACTCTCAGAGACGGGGGCAGACCTGATTTTGGAAACGCTTGAAAAACTGAAAGACGGAACAGCCGTAAGAACTGCACAAAACAATGAGGAAGCCACTTACGCAGGGAAAATTACAAAAGAACTGGGAAAAATTGACTTTTGCTGCCCGGCGGTTTCTATTGAACGGCTGATACGGGGATGTAATCCGTGGCCGGGCACCTATACGACAATCAATGGAAAGACCCTGAAAATCTGGAGGGCAGAAGTCCTCAGACAGACCGTGGAAATGCCGCCGGGAACAATTCTTTTGAAAGATAAAACAGGAATCCGGGTGGCTACGGGGGAAGGCATACTAAATATATTGGAACTGCAGTTAGAAGGAAAAAAAAGAATGGACGTTCAAGCCTTTTTAAACGGTTATGAAATAACGGCTGACAGGCTTGGAGAATAGGAGGTAAGATGTATTATCCATATGGTTTTTATTTTGACCCGACTTATATTTTGATTTTGATTGGCGCGGCAATCTGTCTGATTGCTTCTGTAAGAGTGAAATCAACTTACAATAAATATGCAAAAATCCGTAACAGTTCAGGAATCACAGGAGCACAGGCGGCAAAAATGATTTTGGACTCACAGGGGATTTACGATGTACAGATTGAACATGTCAGTGGAAACCTGACAGATCATTATGATCCGACCAAAAAGGTCGTACGTCTGTCAGATTCCACATATAATTCCAACAGTGTTGCAGCTGTGGGAGTGGCAGCGCATGAATGTGGACATGTTTTGCAGCACGCCAAAGGATATGTGCCAATTACCTTAAGAAATGCCATTTTACCATTGGCAAATGGCGGTTCCATATTGTCATGGATCTTAATTATTGTTGGAATTATTTTTTATGGAAATGGCTCCGGACAGCTCTGGATCAATATTGGAATTATTGCTTTTTCCATGGTCGTGTTATTTCAATTGGTGACACTGCCGGTAGAATTTAACGCATCAGGAAGGGCTCTCAGAATTCTGGAAAATACGGGTATGTTTAACAGTACAGAATTAAAATATACGAAAAAAGTATTGGGCGCAGCGGCAATGACTTATGTGGCTTCTGCAGCCTCATCGATTTTACAGCTTTTAAGACTTGTCATTTTATTCGGCAATGGAGGCAGAAGAGATGACTGAGTCTGTGGAACCGGAAATCAATTTAAGAAATGCAGCGCTCAATTTGCTATTGGATACAGAACAAGGGGGCAAAAGTCATTTACTGCTCAAAGATTATCTGGACCGTCATCCGATGCTTACAAAGCAGCAGAGAGCATTTCTCACTCGTCTTTATCAGGGAACACTGGAGCGGATCATAGAAATGGATTATGTGATCAATCAGTTTTCCAGTGTCCGGACAAAGAAAATGAAACCGGTGATTCTACAAATTTTGAGACTGTCTGTTTATCAGTTAAAATATATGGATTCCGTTCCGGATTTTGCTGTGTGCAATGAGGCAGTCAGACTGGTAAAGAAAAGAAAACTTGGAAATCTGAAAGGATTTGTAAACGGCGTTTTGAGAGCAATCATTCAAAACAAAGATGGGATTTCCTATCCGGCAGATGAAATGGAACGGCTTTCTATTCAGTATTCAATGCCGATCTGGCTGATAGAATTGTGGAAGAACGATTACGGGATGGAAGGGGCAAAACAGATTTTATCCGGGTTTTCTTGTGACCATTCCACAATGGTGAGATGTAATCAATCAAAAAAAGATGTCGCTTCCATTATCGAATCTCTTAGAAACGAGGGAGTGCGCGTTGAGAAAACGCTCCATCCATCGACACTCCAAATTTCGGGATATAATACACTCAATAAACTGACGGCATTTTGTGACGGAGACATTACGGTTCAAAATCTGAGCTCTGTTTTTGCCGGTATCGCAGCAGACCCAAAGCGCAATGATTACGTGATTGATGTCTGCGCTGCGCCGGGAGGGAAAGCAGTCTGCATGGCAGATATGATGCACCAGACCGGAATGGTAGAAGCAAGAGATCTGACACCGCAAAAAACAGCAATGATTGAAGAAAATATCAGGCGGATTGGATTTCCCAATATCCGCGCAAAAGTCCAGGACGCTACGGTGGTTGATCAAGATTCGATTGGAAAAGCGGATGTTGTCATGGCGGATCTGCCCTGTTCCGGACTGGGTGTTCTCGGCAGCAAAAGCGAAATCCGCTATCGGATTACACCGGAGCAGATGGAAGAACTTGTTTCTCTGCAGCGGAAAATTCTGACGGTTGTTTCCCAATATGTCAAGCCGGGCGGGACATTGCTGTTTAGTACTTGTACAGTCAACAAACAGGAAAATGACGAAAATGCGGCATGGATTTTGAAACATCTGCCGTTTCAAAAAAAATCAATCGCGAAACTTCTTCCAAAAGAACTTCCGGTTCAGGAAAATCAGGTACAGATATTCCCGGGATCCTTTGGGATGGATGGATTTTTTATTGCTGCATTTACCAGACGATAACAGAGAGAGGAAGAAATGAAACAGAAGCCGGATATTAAAGCATTCAATGAAACAGAACTCCGGGAATTGTTGGAAGAAATGGGTGAAAAATCTTTCCGCGCAAAACAGATTTACCGGTGGCTGCATATCGAAAAAGCAGAAAGTTTTGAGGACATGACCAATTTGTCAAAGACACTTCGGCAGAAGCTTTCCGACCAGTATGAACTATGTCATCTTGAAAAAGTAAAAGTGCTGGTCTCAGGCATTGACGGTACACGAAAGTACCTGTTTCGTATTGCGGGAGGCTCGGTGATTGAGAGCGTGCTGATGCGGTATCAACATGGAAATTCCGTCTGCATTTCGACGCAGTCCGGATGCCGCATGGGCTGTCAGTTCTGTGCGTCTACACTCCATGGTCTCGAACGAAATCTGACATCCTCCGAAATGTTGGAACAAATCTATCAGATTGAAAAAGATATTGGGGAAAAAGTGACCAATATTGTTCTGATGGGCAGCGGGGAACCGCTGGATAATTTTGAGCAGGTGCTGAAGTTTATTGAAATGATTTCTGATGCCCATGGGGCAAATATCAGTCAGAGAAATATTACATTATCCACTTGCGGACTGGTGCCGAAAATCAGGGAACTTGCAGACAAAAAATTACAGATTACGCTCGCTTTATCCCTGCATGCTTCCAGTGACGAGACGAGAAAGAAACTTATGCCGATTGCAAAAACATATTCGATTTCGGAAGAACTCGATGCCTGTCGGTATTATTTTGACCAGACCGGAAGAAGAATCACTTTTGAGTATAGTCTGGTTGCGGGAGTCAATGATACAATCCAGGAGGCAGACCGCCTCGCCGCTCTGGTAAAAGGAATAAACTGCCATATTAATCTGATTCCGGTAAATCCAATCAAGGAAAGGGAATACCGGCAGACGGACAAGGCGGCGGTACAGGCTTTCAAATCCAGACTTGAAAGAAACAGGATAAATGTTACAATAAGAAGAGAGATGGGCAGGGATATCAATGGTGCCTGCGGGCAGCTCAGAAATGAAACCATGAAAAATCTGTAAGGACAGATAGAAAGGAGAGGAGGTTTATCATGTCACAGAATTCTATTCACGCTTATGGAAAGACCGATGTAGGGATGATGAGAACCATCAATCAAGACACGATTTTTGTGTCCACGGATCCGGTCGGAAAACTTCCAAACCTCTTTATTGTGGCGGATGGCATGGGAGGACACAAAGCAGGCGATGTCGCTTCCAAAGAAGCGATTGAACGGTTTGTAAAATATGCCGGTACAACCCATATGTCTGACCCTGCAAATATTTTGGATTCCGGTATTCTTTTTATCAACCATGAAATTTTCAGGATGGCAAATTCCAACCGGGATTATAATGGGATGGGAACGACTTTTGTTGCCGCCGTTCTTGATGACAGACATGTGTATATTGCAAATGTCGGGGACAGCAGATTGTATCTGATTAACAGGGAGATTCATCAGATTACGAGAGATCATTCTCTGGTAGAGGATATGGTACGCATGGGAATGATAGAAAAAGACGAGGCGCGCACCCATTTTAATAAAAATGTGATAACGAAAGCAATCGGTGTGGCGGAAGATAGCACTGCAACGCCGGATATTTTTGAGATTGAAGTAGATTCAGGAGATAAGCTGTTACTCTGTTCCGACGGACTGAGTAATATGGTCGAGGATTATGATATCAAAAAGATCATACAAAACAGCGAATCCCTTGAGGAAGCATCCATGAAACTAATTAGGCAGGCAAATGAAAATGGAGGAATGGACAATATTTCTGCCATTCTGATTGACGCCTGCCCGATTGAAACACAGGGAGGCAGTCAATGTTAGAAAAAGGAAATTTTATCAATAATCGATATGAAATTATCAGTCGTGTCGGCGCCGGTGGAATGTCTGATGTCTATAAGGCAAAGGATCATAAATTAAACCGAAATGTGGCAATCAAGGTGCTGAAAAAAGAATTCAGCAAGGATAAAAACTTTGTGTCAAAATTCCGTACTGAGGCGCAGTCAGCGGCAAGCCTGATTCATCCGAACATTGTCAATGTATATGACGTCGGAGAAGAAAATGGAATCTACTATATTGTCATGGAATTGATTGAGGGCATTACCTTAAAAAATTACATTGAAAAGAAGGGACGGCTTTCTGCGCGAGAAACAATCAGTATTGCCATCCAGATTGCGAATGGTATTGAATGCGCCCATAATAATCAGATTATTCACAGGGACATCAAACCGCAGAATATCATGATTTCCAGGGAAGGGAAAGTGAAAGTTACCGACTTTGGAATTGCCAGGGCAGCCTCTGCAAATACGATTAACGGAAACGCCATGGGTTCCGTGCATTATATTTCCCCCGAACAGGCGGGCGGAAAATATGTGGATGAAAAGAGTGATATCTATTCTTTAGGAATCACTATGTATGAAATGTTAACGGGAACCATTCCTTTTGACGGTGAGTCCACGGTAAGCATTGCGTTAATGCATATTCAGAAAAATGTCCCGAGCGTCCGGGAACTTCTTCCGGATGTTCCGGTAAGTATAGAAAAAATTGTTTTAAAGTGTACCCAGAATAAAGAGGAAAACCGTTATCCGAAAATTTCCTCTTTGATTGCGGATTTAAAGAGAGCTTTAGTTGAACCGGATGTAGATTTCGTACATCTGGACGATAGAAAAAATGTATCATCCACGATTCGGATTTCGGACGATCAGATCAATAAAATCAGAGAGCAGGCCGGAAAAATTGAATCTTCGACAAACATTAATGATTATTCCAACGATGATATTGATGCAGTAAATCCTAAAATGGACCGCGTAATGACCATAGGCGGCGTTGTTGTCGGTATATTAGCCTTTGTCATTGTTGCAGTCCTTATCACAAACGTTGTCTATTCCTATATCTATTCGGATGATGTTTCCCTGCAGGCGGGCATTGGCGCCGGGCAGGAGGTAGAGACTCTGCCGGAGGG
>CANQMA010000019.1 GCA_947624875.1 uncultured Lachnospiraceae bacterium | reverse complement strand
AACTATCTTTTTATCATAGTTTTTATCTTCGGTAGAATTTAATCTTACAAAGTAGAATTTACTGTTTCAAGTCAGCACTGCCAGTCTGATACTGCAAAATTCCTTTTTGTAATGTTTCTATGGAACACATGAATCGCCAGAATCATACAATAATTAGAAAAGAAAGAAGGATATTGATGAGTAAAAAGACAAAAATCTGGCTTAGGGCAGCATGCATCCGCTCCATAAAAACAATGGCGCAGACATTTACGGCAACGATTGGCTCTGCTGCCGTGTTGTCCCAAGTTGACTGGAAACTTGTTGTTTCCGGTACGATATTGGCAGGAATTTTGTCCATTGCCACTTCGCTTGCTGGTCTGCCGGAAATGCGTCAAAATGAGGTTGAATAATATGAAATACAATGTGCATGCAGGGCATAATCCTGATGGGAAAATAGCCTGTGGGGCAGTTGGGCTGCTCAAGGAATCAACAGAGGCAAGGCAGGTAGTAAAATACCTGATTCAATATTTCAAAAAGGCAGGTCACACCGTTTATAACTGTACCTGCGACAAAGGAACCAGTCAGCAGGATGTTTTAAATAAGATTGTCGAAAAGTGCAATGCGCATACTGTAAACCTGGATATTTCCGTTCACTTTAACAGCGGGGTGTCTGATTTACTGGGCAATCATGTCACAACCGGGACAGAGGTTTACATTTACAGCAAAGAAGACGGACCATACGAAGCGGCGAAGCAGGTCTGCAAAGAGATTGCAAAACTTGGTTTTAAAAACAGGGGAGTAAAAGAAAATCCGAACTTATATGTATTAAAAGCAACAAAGGCGCAGGCAATGCTTATTGAATGCTGCTTTGTCGATGACAAGGATGATGCAAAACTTTATCAGGCAAAAGCAATGGCACAGGCAATCGCCGTCGGCATCCTAAATTCCTGCGGCGTACAAAAATACAATGCAAAAAAGAAAATCCGGGCATTTGATCAAAACCTGAAAAAGACCGGAGAGGTTGCCAAGGGAGAATCCTGCAACATTAACCAGGTAAAATTTATCAAAGGGTATCTGATGGGACACCGGCTCAAGAAAAATGAATGGGTCAAAATGAAATATTTGCAGAAACAAAAGAGCAGTAAATGATTATTCCAATTGAGATTGTGGGAAAGGTGATTAAAATCATCTGAAAAAGGGACTGCAAAGTTTTGCAGTCCCTTTTTTTACAAAACAGCTCGTAGGGGAATTGAACCCCTGATTCCGCCTTGAGAGGGCGGCGTCTTAACCACTTGACCAACGAGCCATACTGTATTATTATATCAACAAAATGGAAATTTGCAAGCATAATTTTCACAGGCTGAAAAGGGAGTTTACAATGGATTGGATCAGCGGAAAAAATGTAATTGTAACCGGCGCATCTTCGGGACTTGGACGTGCACTGACGATTCAACTGATTAAAGAAAAAAACTGCAGGGTAATTGGTATCGGCCAGTCAAAGCCAAAGATGATGAGTCTGATAGACGAGCTGAGTTATCAACGCGGCAGTTTTCTATATTATCTGTTTGACGTCAGTGACCCAGATGCATGGGAGTCGTTCGCAGCGGAACTGCGGACAAAAGATATTTCCGTAGATTTACTGATTAATAATGCCGGAATGATGCCGCCCTTTGATAAATCAGTTTCTTATAACGAAGAAATCATTCACCGGTGTTTTTCGGTAAATTTTCACGCCTGTCGTTATGCAATCAAGACAATGCTTCCATTCCTTGAAAATTCAACCATGCCGGGCATTGTGAATATCTCCAGTGCAGATGCGCTGCTTTCCCTAACGGGTACGGGTATTTACGGCGCAGCAAAAGCGGCGTTGAAAGCATATGCAGAAAGCTTAATTGGAGAACTTGGCAGGAAGTTGTATATTGCTTATGTCTGTCCGGGTTTTATTCGAACGGATATCTTCAGAAATCAGTATATTATGTCCGCAGATGGGATTGTAAACAGACTGGCATCTTCTCCGGATAAGACAGCCCGCAAAATTATTAAAAAGCTGGAAAAACAGAAACACCGGATTATTGTTGGGAAAGATGCTCATTTCATGAATTTTTCCGCAAAATTTTTCCCGATGGCTGGATTAAAACTATTCGAACGCATACTAAAGAATTCAAAAAACGAAATGTTTCATAATATCCGATATTAAATAGGTGTTTGGTCTGTTAAGAAAGGGACTGCAGAATTCTGCAGTCCCTTTCTTCTTTCTTGTATCATCCTGTCTGCTATTTGGTTTTGTTATACCCTCTCACATAAACCTGTACGTCATCAAACTCTGCATTTCCCGCCTCGAAATCCTTGGTAAGAGTCGTTTCCGCTGTCAATGGAGAGCTGCTGTCTGCAATATCTTTAGAAACAATATTGGTAACCACTCCTTCCTTTGTGAAAACGGCCAGTTCCTGAACATTCTCTACCTCTTGAATTCCTTCATTTGTTGTGGAAACGACAGCCTTTCCATCCACTGTCTCCACCGTGGTCTTTAGATTTTCGACCACAGAGGCGTAATCCTCTGCTTCTAAAACTTCTATTTCATATTCACACTCGAATATGCTTTTTGATGCCTTGATATCCTCTAAAATATAAGAAACGGCACCCGGTCCAATGGCTTCCACAGTTCCACTGCCCTCTCCGACTACGTTTCCTTTCTTTCCAAGCGCTTCCGAATGGGAAGATACGGTTACTGTTTTGTCGGAATTATTTTGAATCACTAACAGATGCTTTGCACCTGTCTGCTCTTTAAAGAGATATTCACTGATCTCCATCTGGGTCATCAGATCTTCAAAAGTTTCTAAAGATTCCTCTTCGGCACTCTGCAATATCTGCGTCGTATCCTCAGTATTTTCTACGGAACTGCTTTGCCCGGCCTCTTTGCTGCTCGTGCAGGCACTCATCATCAATGCGGATACAAGCAGCAAGGCGATTGTTATCTTTTGTTTCATTTGTTCCTCCTGTTATAAAAAAAGAGCCGAAGCTCTTTTTTTAATTCTTATTACTGTAAACGCTGAATCATTTCTACAAGAGTGTCAACGTTCTCGAAGTTTTCTTCTGTCTTTTCTTCCATTGTGATGTCAATGTCAAACTTGTCTTCTAATTCTGCGATTAAAGCAATAATATCCATAGAATCCATGTCTTCTGCGATGTTTAAATCCTCATCTGTGACATCCAATGTCGGACAAATTGAATTAATAATTTCAATCACTTCGTCTCTCATCATGATACCTCCTTTTATATCTCATGAGCCATTGATAACTGCTCATTATTTTCATTGTATTTACTAGGATGATTCGTTTTATGAGTTTCTATTCTTTAAATCTTTTCGAATAATCTTTCCATTGAAGGTTCTCGGAATCTCATCAATGACCTCAAAGACCTTTGGCACTTTCAAAGACTCCAGTTTGTCCAACATATATCTGGATAATTCAACCTGATCAAATTCATAACCGTCGTTTAATGCAACAAACAGCTTCGGGGCTTCTCCGGTGATTGCATCCGGGATTGGAATGCATGCGCAGTCCTTTATCATCGGATGTTTCATCACAACCTCTTCAATTTCGGTCGGGGCAATTTTAATGCCGCCCATATTGATGACCTCACCGACGCGTCCAAGAAGATAGACAAAACCGTCTTCTCCCAGATAACCCAGATCGTTCGTATACACAATCCCATCGTCGCTCATTACTTCTGCAGTAATTTCCGGTTCTTTGTGATATCCTTTCATATTCATGGAACCTTTAAATGACAGGTATCCCGGATTGTCCGGCGTCGGCTCAATGATTTCCCTCTCATCATTTACAAACAGTACGGTTGTATTGACAGTCGTTCTTCCGATACATTTGTGTTTATTTCCGTATTTGCTGAATTCTAAGATAATGGTACAGCCGGATTCCGTAGCGCCATAAGTGTTATACAGACGTACATCCGGAAACATCTTTACGAGAAGTTCCTTATTAGTCTCTGACAATGGTGCAGAACCCAACTGGATATAATGAAACTGTTGATTGTAGGTCGCAAATTTTTCTGCATTATCTGCCAGTACCTGTTCCAGAATAGCCGGAACAAATGTAATCGCGGTGACCTGATACGTATCCAACAGCTTATAAAAGCTGTTTGCAAACTTAAATCCTTCTGTCAATACCGCAGTACTTCCAAGATAAATCGCAGTGTAGGTTCGACGGATTCCCAGCGAATGATTGATTGGAGAAGTCATCAATTCCACTTCGTCAGCACCCATATCCACACTGTCAATAACGTTTTGCGCAATACTGATATTACATGCAAACGTCACTTCAATTCCTTTTGATTTTCCCGTTGTTCCGGTTGTAAAAAGAATCTCCGATAACGCTTCCGGATTTGGAAATGGAAATGATTCCATCAGGGATTCCGGTTCTTTCACATATTTGAATAATTCTTTCAGACTAATATTGTTGATATTTTCAATCGCTGCCGGCTTGTCCGCGATATAAGTCTTTGAACCAAGAAATTCCATAATCTCTGAAACTCTATCATCCTTAATTGCCTTTTCTGTCGGACATGCAGTTCCACCAGCGAGCTGTACGGACAAGACTGCAATTATAAATTCTACTTTGTTTCCACCGCGGATAATCACAATCTCATCTTTTAAAACTCCCTGATGCTTTAGAAATGTCGCGCCTTTTTGTACCATCTCCCAGAGCTGGGCATAAGTCACACTGTTTTTCTTGTCTGCCAGAGCCAGTTTATTGGGGATTTTTTCTGCATTGACACTCAGCGCCTCTACAATTGAATTGACATCATTCATTACTTATCTCTCCTTAAAATTTACCATATACAAAGGATGATGCATCATAGCCTGTGCCATAAACACCAAAGATAATAATACCTGCAATGAGCAATAAATACAACATCCAGCGGAAAATTAAATTCTGCTTTGCGATTTCATCCCGAATATTCATCTTTTCCTGAAGCATACTAACGCCCCAGATGAGTACAATCAAAAGAATTGCCAGGTTAAAATTATAACGGTCTAATCCATAAGTGTAAAGACTTTCATCCCATAAAGTGTATAGGCGGAAATGTTTAAAATCAAAAGTTCTCTGGATGATTGCAACCGCCTGATCAAATCCTGCTGTGGCAACAAAGAAAATACGTCCGATTGCAGAGAGGACAAAGGTTCTCGCCATTCTGAATAAATTAAAACTCCAACACTCTGTATTGATATGAAGTACGCTGTTCAATTTCATGATAGGAATTTCAAAGAGAGAACTCAATATGATCAGAATTCCATGATAAATTCCCCAGAGGATATAGCACATTGCTGCGCCATGCCATGTTCCGGTTATCAACCATACGCATGCGGCAGGAATCACTGTTGCCAGAGAACGGGAAACCTGATTGCCCCATTTTCTTCTCGTAAACTTGTTGATGGATTTACACAGTTTTGACATGGAAACCGGGTAAAGAAGATAATCCTTAAACCATGCGCCCAGTGTGATGTGCCATCTTCTCCAGAATTCCGGCATATTCTTTGAAAAATACGGGTGCCAGAAGTTGAGTTCCAGTTCAATGCCAAACATCTGAGATACGCCCCGCGCAATGTCCATACATCCCTGGAAATCCAGATACAGCCGCATGGAGAAAAAGACGATGGCAATGACAAGCGGCACGCCTGTCAGGGAATCCCACTTTGCATAGACGCCGTTGGCAAAAATAGCCAGCCGGTCAGCAATGACCATTTTTTCAAAATAACCCCAAAGCATTAATTGAATGCCCTTGGTAAACTGATCATAATTAAAACGATGTTTTTCGCAAAATTGCGGAGCAAGTTTATTGTATCTCGCAATTGGTCCCTGCAGGATATGCGGAAAATACATCGTAAACAGCATAAAGCGGAGCGGATTTTCCTCTGCTTTATAACGCTTCCAGTAAATGTCTAAAATATATCCAACCGTCATAAAGGTGTAAAAAGAAATCCCCAGCGGTAAGACAAAGTTGAAAGATCTGCTCCAGTCAATATTCCAATGTTTCAGGAGCGCTGTTACTCCGGTCAGCGCAAAATCCAGATATTTAATCACACAGAGCAGTCCAATATTGATTAAAAAGTCTAAAATCAGCCAGAATTTTTTTCTTCTGGTATATTTTTTCTTAATTTTTTTCTTATCTTCTTTTTTCAATTCAGGAACAGCGAGCGCTTCTTTTTCCTTCTCGTGCAGCTCCTGAATCAGGAGTGCTAACAGATAAGTACTCAATGCTGTAATGATAATAAAGACAATATATTTTGGTCCTGAAAAAAGATAAAATGCAATACTCGCCAGCAGAAGCAAAAACCACTGGCATCTGCGAAATACTGTAAAATACATTAGGCAGACAACTGCAACAAAAGGTAAAAACATCAGACTTGTAAAATTCATCTTTTATCTACCCACCTTTCTTTTTAATACAATTTTTCCACTACTGTCTAATGTAATATTAACACTATCCCCAACTGATTTTGTCTGTTTGTCATATACGATCAGATTGACGCCGTTAGTCGTAACGACTTCATCTGTTCCACCAATCACAATGCTGCTGGCATTCTTGCCGCTGACAAGTTTCACAGGCACCCCGTTGCTCAAAATTTTTGAAGTGCTGATCTGCGGTTTGTCTTCTGTAATTTGTGATGTGATGATATCTTTTTGACTGCCATCCAAAATCGCAATTGCATTGGTTCCCCCTTCATAAACTTTAAAGAATTTATTCGTAAGTCCCAAAGCCTTCAATGCATTTTTTTCTTCATCAGAATAATGACTTGCAAGAGACTGTCCACTGCTGATTAAGATTGCATACCGGTCTTCTTTCAGTTTTTCAAAGAATTTTGTCGGATTCGTTTCAAAGTTTAGCATTGCATCTGCATAGAAACATTCGTAATCCTTCAATTCCTCATCAAATATTTTTGATATTTCCCGGTCTTTTCTGCGGTCCGGCAAGTCACAGTTCTTTTTTAAATAACTGCCCAGATAAGCGGAAACTTTTTTCGTGCCAATCAGATTTACATGAAAATAATCACTTGCTTCCGTAGCATATACAAAGTTTTGTTCCTCAAACCAGTTTCTGGTACTCAAATCCAGAAAAGCAACATTTTTATAACGCTTTGCAATTTCCACAATATGGTTATGTTTTTGCGTCGTCCAATCGGAATCCGGTGTTTTAAATAAAACGACCTGAATCCCCTGGGCCTGACTCTCTTTAATAATACGCTCTAAATAAGCTTCATTTACTTTGTTAAAATTCTTTTTGACATTTTTTGGATCCAACTGAATTCCCGGCGTGTCAGCAAGGTCGGGATCTTTTTCCCTGCACTCGCTGGTCAGGGAAACCATTCCTCTGCTGAAACTTCTATAATTTCCAGAGATAAAATCAAAATCGTCATATGCTAATTCAGTCCAGCGGTCATGATATTTTGCCAGTGGAAACAAGTATTCCCATAACTCATCCTGGTGATAGGTATGCTCATTTTCATAAGCATACTGCAGCTTGTTTTTGCTCCACTCCATGTAATCGTAAGATTTTCTGGCCTTATCCTGATCTTTATCCTGTGTTCTTCCGGCCGCCTTAATCTCTATGCAGACCACCTTTGGTTTTTGGGTTCTCAAGGATTCCTTAAACCAGAAATAGGTTCCCATCATATTTTGCGACATGACACCGAAATTATAACTGGAAATGCCTTGTTCCTTGTAAATCTGAAACGGGTCGACTGCTGCGGCTACCACGCTGGAACCATAAAACCCAACGTCAATACTATTGTCTTTCAACTCATAAAACGTTTTGTTTGTTTTGGCAGAAGCCCACCGGTTTTCCAGCCACTTTGGTGTAAATAAGCGGGTAATAAAATTTAACATTGCCAAAATCAGCACACAAAACAAAATAGATTTTAGTATTCTCTGAATTTTAACTTTCATCATCTGCTCCAATTTACTCTTTGTTTTTTTCTTCTCTTAATAAATGATTTAAGTGTTCCCAAAGTTCTCCATAACCTTCGCTTGCCGGCGTCACCGGTTTTTCAATTGTATTATATAGATGTTCCCGAATTTCCCCATGCTTTGACATGACCATAATTCTGTTTCCAAGAGAAAGCGCCTCCTGAATATTATGGGTAATGAAGATGACGGTCATTTTTTCTTTTTCCTTAATATGAAGTAATTCGTCCTGCATCTGGTTTCTGGTCATTGCATCCAGCGCGGCAAACGGCTCGTCCATCAAAATAATACGTGAACCGAGCGCCAGCCCCTTTGCAATGGCAACTCTCTGCTTCATACCACCGCTTAACTGGTGCGGGTAATAATCCTTGTACGGCAGCAGATTTACCTTGTCAAGATACTTTTCCGCTTTTTCAATACGCTCCTGTTTGTTCTTCATTCCTCCCACTTTTAACGGATAGGTAATGTTTTTCAACACCGTTTTCCAAGGAAACAACTGATTGAAATCCTGAAATACCATAATGCGGTCAGGACCCGGCTTTGTCACCTTTTTCTGCCCTACTTCAATCACTCCTTCGTAATCCTCAAAACCGGCAATACAACGAATCAACGTGGATTTTCCACAGCCGGACGGGCCGAGCACGCACAAAAAGTCTTCGTCATATACCTCTAAATTCATGTTATTGATAATCACGCGCTGCGAATTATCATATTGTTTCTTTAAATTGTTAATGGTCAAAATAGGTTTCTGATTATTATTCATCGCGTCATACCCCATTTCTTAAAGGTTTTGTTTTCCACAGTGCGGAAAATGCCATATTCAATCACCATACCAATCAATATGATGACAATGATTGTCGCGAAAATTCCCGCAACGTCTAAGTTGGTTCTTCTGTCGGTAATATAATAACCGATGCCTAAAGCGCTTCCGCCGCCAAATACCATCTCGGCGCTGATTAAGCCTCTCCATGCTCTCGCCCAGCCGACTTTAATTCCGGAAAAAATTCTCGGGAGCGCCGCCGGTAAGAACACGCCGAACACTAATTTAAACGGATTTAATCCGATATTTTCTCCAACCTCAAGATATAAGTCCGGCACTGCATTAAATCCGTCAATCACGCTTCTTGACATTGGCCATACGACAGAATGAAATACCATAAAGATAATAGAAGCGTCGCCGATGCCCATCCACAGAATTGCAACCGGGATCAGCGCGATACCCGGAATCAGGTCAAACATGGAAACAATCATATTGTAGATTGCATAAAATGTTTGGCTGATAACGGACAGACTGGAAAAAATCAACGCAACGATAATTCCCAAAGCAAGTCCCTCTAACAACAGTTTTAATGAATGGAGTACCATTCCTCCCAAACCGTCGACACGAAATGCCTTAATAAATTTTTCTCCGATATCTCCTAAAGACGGAAACAATATTTCCGGCCAGATTTTCATGGAAAATAAAATCTGCCATAATGCAAGAACTGCAATAACAAATAAAATCTGGGCAATCAATTTCTTAAAACTCTTATTCACATTACCTCTCCTTGTATTATCTTTAAACGCATAGAAAAGACCCCTGAAGGATCTTTTCTAAAATATTGACTTTGTAAATTTAGTTACTCTCCTTTTACATTGTCATAAACGATTTCATCAATATTCTTTGGCGCCTCTTCAATAAAGCCTTCATCTTCCATGAATTTTGCCATCTGCATTACGCCTTTGATGGAAGTTTCATAAGAAGATCTGGAATCCTGCATCCAGGATAAAATTTCCTCATCGGAAGCGTCATAATCTTTCGCAAGTATTTTCGCTACTTCTTCCGGCTGGTCTGCGATGTACTGATCTGCCTCGTCAGCAGCCTGAATCAGTGCTTCGTATACTTCCGGTCTGTCGTTCTTCAAGCTCTGTGTTGCTATTGCAACCAACGCCGTATTATCATCTGCCCATACGCTGTTGTCTACCGGAATCTCATGAATTGCTTTTTCCTTGCTGGCTGTTTCCATAAAATTGAATGGTGAGATTACCATATGGCAGGAAACTGCGCCGGACACGATGGAAGAATATCCATCCGGATTACTCAGCACGGTCAGATTACCGTCAAGTGCATGTGCGTCACCCAGTTCATTTTTTGCCCACATTGCTAAAAGAATATGCGGCTGGCTGTTAATATTTGTGATACCAATCTGATCCTTCTTTGTGATATCTTTTAAAGACTTAATGTCCGGGTTGTTTGTCTGGATTGCATAAGGCTGCGCTGAAATGCCAAAAGCAATTCTGTATGGGCTTCCCGCCTTAATGCCGGTTACTGCAACCGGAACGCCGACACAGCCCACATCCAGGGAACCTGCTGTCAGGGCTTCCGTAATTTCAGAACCGTTGTTCATTTCTTTCCAGTTTACCTGAATGTCTCCGTCATAGGCCTTTTCAATCAGACCTTTTTCTTTCATTACAAGCAGCGGCGCATATCCGATACTCGGCTGATATGCAATCGTAATTTCTGCTTTCTTGTCTGTGTTTTCTGCATCCTTACTTCCACATGCTGTGAATACGCATGTCACCATCGCTGCAACTAACAATAATGCTGCAAATTTCTTCATCATCCTCATTTTTTACCTCTTTTCACTTTTTATTTATAATAAAGAATTCGTAGAATGTCGAACTCGATATTATCATATCTGCTATGGCTTGTCAAAATAAAGCCATTTGGTAATAATTCATATAACTTTTATATTATACGATTGTAAAAACTAGCATAGAAATGTGATAAGAATTTGTAGTTCCCCTGTTTTTTATTAAAATATGCATTTTTTATCTTTTTTTATTTAACAGTAATTTTTGCATACGCCGATTTTAAACTGTTACATTTTGTATTGGAATAGACTGCACGAATCTTATAATAATATGTTTTCCCTTTTACGCGGTTTTTATCGGTATATTTTGCAGAATATGCATTTGCAATTTTTTTATACTTGGATTTTCCTTTTACCCTTCGATATACATAATAAACCACCGCTGCAGAATTTTTCTTCCACGTCACCTTAACGCTTGCTTTCTTTTTCTGCTTTGTCTTTATTTTTTTCGCTTTTACTTTGGTTACTTCCTTCAATCGAACGTACACTGTCCGGCTTACTTTTACACCGCTGTCCGCAGTTGCCGTAATTGTTGCGCTTCCAATTTTTTTGGCAGTGATTTCACCACTATTTGAAACGCTTACAATCGAAGGATTACTGCTTGTCCATTTGATATTATCTGTTGAATCAAGCGGTGCCAGAGAGACGGTATAGGCCAGTTTATCTCCCCGATAAAGTTTGGTTCCGCTTGCCTCTGCGATGGAAATCGATGTGGCAGGCTGAGTTACCGTAACACTGCTCAACGCCATCAATCCGCTGTCAGATAGTACCATAATCATCGTTTCTCCCGGGTTGATTGCCGTAAATGTTCCATTATGCTGATTCACCGACAGGACCTTATCATCAAGACTGATATATTTTACACTGTCGCTGAATTTTGCATTGAGCGGATTATCTTCTGAAGTTATCCGTTCTGCGGTAATTTCCCCTGTAAATCCTTTAATAACGGACTGGCTCTTTTTTTTGATTTTGATTCTCTCATCCGCTACTTCCTGAAGTTTCTGTGCTTCCTCTAAATCCAGTCCCTTCAACAGACTATTTGTATCCAGTTCACTACCCGGCACAAATTCATTTCCATAGGCAGTATCGTCAAAAATAGTTTCATAAAGACTGCATGCTGCTAAATAACTTCCTGCAATCGATGGATGTTGTGAATCCGTATAGTACAGATTAATTTCAGGATAAACCTGCATACATTTAACATAATTCATACCTGCCGGAGACAATGTTACGTTCAGCTGATTACTCAACTGATAATAATTTTGATTCAATAAATATTGAATTTGTTCCTGATCAAGAAAGACGGACATATCATTGATTTTAAAGCTCCGGCCATTCAAATCTGCCTGCGTTTCATATAAGATTGTCTGCGCTCCCGCTTCATCAATGAGTTTTTTCAGAGACATGACTGCCTCCTTGCTTTCAGAAAGATTTTGAATAATGGATTCCCTATGATCCTGTAAAACCACATAATCCCACTTTTCTTTTTTCAGCATCTCCACGATCTGCGTGTGATAGGCGTTCGTCTCATCCGCAAACTGTGTTAATTTGTAATTTCCCGCTGTAATGGAAGATATTTCTGTCGGTATCCCATTTGCCTCTGCCAATCCTCCTACAATCTTAGGCATCTGATTATAATAAGTGGAACTGTTGCCAATAAACAAGATGTGTATCGTAGTTTTTTCTTCTGGCTTTGCGTCAACATTTTCCGCTCCAACCGGACTGTAGAAACATAGTGCAAACAAAATAATACACAGAGTGCAACTAATTTTTTTCATCCAATTTGTTTTCAAAATAATTTCCTCCTGTCCTCTTTCAAATTTGTCCTGTTATAAGATAACCAAATAATTTGATATAAATTTAAGTAAATTTTTAATTAAATTTATAACAGACGAATCCCCCTCTTATTTAAAATCATCAAATATCCTGCCATCGGCTCCGGATTATTTGTGCCTCAAAGAATTTCATCAACCATACAGATTGATAAAATTCTTTGAGAATAAAAGGGGGAATATTTTTTTCAAATATTAGTTATAATAGAAAAATTTGAAAATTTCAAGTTTTACTCGGATTTATTTTTCTTTAATAATGAAAGAAGTGCGCAGGAAACGATTGCGCCAATCAGCAGCGCCAGCAAATACAGATACCAGTTTCCTACCACTGCAATTACAAAGATTCCACCATGCGGTGCCGGCAGCGTACACTTAAATAACATAGATAAACCGCCTGCCACTGCAGAACCGACGATACAGGAAGGAATTACCCTGGCAGGATCTGCTGCTGCATAAGGAATCGCGCCCTCTGTAATAAAGGACAGTCCCATGATGTAATTGACTACGCCATTTTTTCTTTCCTCTTCTGTCCATTTCTTCGGGAAGAAGGTAGAAGAAAGCGCAATTGCAAGCGGAGGAACCATACCTCCAATCATGACTGCTGCCATTGCCTGCTGTCCAGCAGTCTGTGCCGTACCCGTCCATGCAAGCGCTGCAGTACCGAATACATATGCCGCCTTGTTGAACGGACCGCCCATATCAATCGCCATCATGCCGCCTAAGATACAGCCAAGTAATACTGCGAGTCCCGGTCTGGCTCCAAGATAAGTCAGACCATCGGCGAGTAACTGGTTCAGCCATCCCATGATTGGATTGACTGCGCACATCATAACCGATACAATACCAAGACCTGACAGCGGATAAATCAGCACCGGTTTAATTCCCTCTAAGGACTGCGGCATCTTGTCACACAGTCTTTCCACCAGAAGCATCAGATATCCGCCTGCAAAACCGGCAAGCATACCGCCTAAAAATCCGGATGGAATTGTACTTGCTGCCGCAGGGTCTGCAAACGTTGCTCCGGAGGTTGCAAGGAATCCGCCGACCATGCCGACTAACAATCCCGGTCTGTCTGCAATCGCATATGCAATATATCCTGCAAGAATCGGCACCATCAGATTAAACGCAACGCCGCCGATGTTTTTAAAGAATGCGGCAACGCCATTGACCGTACCGAAATCTGAAGTTCCTGCATTTCCTGCAATTGTATCAATCAAAAATGCCAAAGCGATAAAAATACCGCCTGCCACAACGAACGGAAGCATATGGGATACGCCGTTCATCAACTGCTTGTATATTTTCCTGCCAAAGCTTTCGCCGTCAGCGCTGACGCTCTCAGAAGCTCCGCCGCCGGTATGATGATAGACAGGCGCATCTCCACTTGTAATCCGCGAAATCAACTCCTGCGGTTTGTGGATACCGTCCGCCACTTTCGTCTGGATAACAGGCTTTCCGTCAAATCTCGCCATTGCGACATCTTTATCTGCCGCAACAATAATGCCGTCGCATTCCGCAATCTCTTTTTCGGTCAGAACATTTTTTGCCCCGCCGGAACCGTTCGTTTCTGCTTTTAATGGAATTCCCATTTCTTTTCCGGCTTTTTCCAGCGCTTCTGCCGCCATATAAGTATGCGCAATACCTGTCGGGCAGGCTGTAACTGCCAGAACGCGATATTCCGCGCTGCTCTCCTGCTTCGGGGCTTCTTCTTTTGCGGTTGCTTCTTCCGGATATTTTGCGGATTCTGCCTTGTCAATAATTGCAAGGAACTGTTCTTTGGAATCCGCTTCTACCAGCGCCGTAATAAACTCCGGATCCATCAGCAGCGTCACCAGTCTGGACAAAATTTCCAAATGAAGGTTTCCGTCCATCGGTGCTGCAATCATAAATAACAGTTTTACCGGTTCTCCGTCCGGTGCCTGATAATCCACGCCGTCCGGCACGGTAACTGCGGAAAGTCCCGGCGTCTTTACCGCATCGCATTTTGCATGCGGCACGGCAATGCCGCCGCCGACTGCCGTTGTACCTTCGCTCTCACGCTTTAAGATGGCTGCTTTGTACACTCCGACATCGGAAATGTTTCCCGCCGCCTCATGCAGAGATATCAGCGTGTCAATCACCTCTGCCTGTGAAGCAGGTGACGCTCCCAGACAAATGGATTCGTTGGATAATAAATCTGTAATTTTCATAATAAAGCCTCCTTTATATTTAATTAAATCAGATTCAGTAGTGATTCGATACGCTCCCGTTTTGCCAGTCCTTCGGAGTTTGCCGTAGCTCCGCCGGACGCCGTTCCGAGTTTCAGCGCATACGCATAATCCCCTGTTTTCAGATACCCTGCCAGAAATCCTGCCACCATGGAATCTCCCGCGCCGACAGAATTGACCATTTCGCATGGCGCTACGCCAATCCTGCTGACCTTTCCATATTCGTCAACCAAAAGGGCTCCGTCGCCGCCCAGTGACACAAGTACATTGACAGCCCCTTTTTGCTGTAATTCCATTGCGGCTTCTGCAATCGCCTGATCGTCCGGCAGTTTTCTTCCGACCAATTCTTCCAATTCAAAATTATTCGGCTTAATCAGAAACGGCCGGTATTTTAACACATTGCCGAGCAGTTTTCCCGTCGCGTCAACAATCATTTTGATGTCTTTCCCGGAAAGCTTTTCCATAATCTGTTCATAGATATTGTCCGGCAGCGTCTTTGGAATGGAGCCTGCGAGAACAAGGCAGTCCCCGTCTTTCATTGCGCAAAGCTGCTCAAACAAACATTTCAGGGATTCCTCATCAATGTCCGGCCCCGCCGCATTTAAATCCACCTCCGGCTCAGACTTGATTTTTACGTTTATTCTCGTATATCCGTTTTTCAGGCAGATAAAATCCGATTGTATCCCCGCCTCGTCAAGGCGGCGAAGCACCTCCTGTCCTGTGAAGCCTGCCACAAATCCCAAAGCGATGCTTTCAAAGCCGAGTTCTTTTAATACCAATGATACGTTAATTCCTTTTCCGCCACAGAAAATCTCCTGCTTTTCCATTCGGATTACGCCTCCTTTGGAAATGTCGTCCGCCCAAAGGGTATAATCCAGCGCCGGATTAAATGTCACCGTATATATCATAACTATTCAATTCCTTCCGTTCCAATCTATACATCTGTTACTATAAAAATACCATTTTTTGTCACTATTTACAATAAGTTTGAATATTTTTTGCGACAATTTTCTCCACACAAAATAATTCAGCCATGCCAGCTCGAATCCGCTTCGCTTCTTCAAGCTGACTTGTTCTTCTTTACACAAAATAATTCAGCCATACCAGCTCGAATCCGCTTCGCTTCTTCAAGCTGACTTGTTCTTCTTTACACAAAATAATTCAGCCATGCCAGCTCGAATCCGCTTCGCTTCTTCTCGCTGATTTGGGTTCCCCAAATACATAAAAACGTCAATCGTGGAAATCCTGCAAGCAGTCTTTCCAGCGCTTGACGTTTTTATGTGCATGGCTGAATTGATGCAACTTTTTATTGCCCATGTTTCCATTCTATGGTAAATTATGCATTAGGACTGAACACGATTTTTCCCGATTTTTGTATTCGGTCAAAATGTCCTACGGGGAAATAAAAAAAGATGTTAGGAGGTATTATGGAAACAATCACAAATTTTTTACAGTCGGTTGACGACCTCGTCTGGGGAATTCCGCTGATTGTACTGATTTTAGCAGCCGGTATCTGGCTCACAATCCGTCTGAGACTACTGCAGGTATTTCACCTTCCGAAAGCGCTGAAATATATGTTTCAGAATGAAACGGACGGAACCGGCGAGGTAAGCAGTTTTGGCGCATTATGTACTGCGCTCTCCGCCACAATCGGCACCGGAAATATTGTCGGGGTTGCAACCGCAATCGGTATTCTTGCCGGAGGCCCGGGCGCACTCTTTTGGATGTGGGTTGCCGCATTTTTCGGTATGGCGACAAAATATGCGGAAGGCTTTCTTGCAATCAAGTTCCGGCATATTGATAAAGACGGACATGTGCTCGGCGGGCCGTTTTACTACATAGAAAACGGTATGGGGCACCAATGGAAGTGGCTCGCAAAAATCTTTGCATTTTTCGGCGCCTGCGTCGGTCTGCTCGGTATCGGAACCATCACGCAGGTCAACGGCATTGCTTCCGCCGTTCAGGGATTTTTTGATCCGAACAAAGAAAATACGGTTTCACTTTTCGGAAGTGACTATTCTATTTCTGTCGTGATTACCGCTATTATTCTGACGCTCTGCGTCGGTCTGGTAATCATCGGCGGCATTAAACGTATTGCAAGCGTATCTCAGGTCATTGTTCCATTTATGGCAATATTATATATTGTATCCGTACTGGTACTGATTTTTGCAAATCTGGACAAACTGCCGGCTGCCCTTGCTGAAATATTTGAGGGCGCGTTTGGTATTCGTCCGATTGCCGGCGGCGCATTTGCTTCGATTGCGATTGCAATGCAAAAAGGTGTTGCCAGAGGTATCTTTTCCAATGAAGCCGGTCTTGGTTCCGCTCCGATTGCAGCAGCGGCAGCACAGACAAAAGAGCCGGTGCGTCAGGGTCTTGTGACTATGACCGGTACTTTTATTGACACGATTGTAATCTGTACCATGACCGGACTTTCCATCGTGATGATGGGCAGTTGGCAGAATAAAGCCTTAGAGGGCGTTCAGGTGACTACGGACGCATTCCAGAAGGGATTGTATTTCCTTCCAAGTTCCGTAGCGTCAGTCATCTTAATGCTGTGCCTTGTATTCTTTGCCTTTACTACCATTCTCGGCTGGGATTATTACGGCGAGCGCTGTCTGGAATATCTGTCAGGCGGAAGCAAAAAGGCGGTAAGCGTTTACCGGTGGCTTTACATTTTCGCGGTCTTCATCGGCCCTTATATGACTGTTGCCGCTGTCTGGACGATTGCGGACATCTTTAACGGTCTGATGGCAATTCCAAATATTATCGCCCTGTTTGCGCTAAGCGGTATTATTGCGAAAGAAACCAAAGAATATTTTCAGCGGAAGAAATTAGAAAAGTAACCGCATTTCATTTTATGAGAAAAAGAGGACGTCTCCAAAAGTTTAACGGCTTTTGAGAACGTCCTCTTTTTTTTATAATTTCCCAATGAAAATCTCAAGATTTTACTTTCAGGCTTTTCAGATATTCTTTTCTTTCCGGAGTAATTCTTCTGCTCTCGATTGCTTTTTGAATGGCTTTATTGTGCGTCCATGTATCCAGCCTTTGACGCTCTATATAAGGGAGAACGGCGTCATACTGCTTTGCCAGCGCAGTGCTGAAATACCATGCGACCGCCATTTTCACATAATATTCTTCAGAGGAAACCGACGCCACCTTTTGCGGCATTTCCTCCGAAAACGCATCATTCAGATAAAACCCCATCAGTGTCACGATTGCAAACCGCACCGTATAAGTCTGATTGGACTGAAGCCACCGGCAGATATGTCCATATACCTTGTCCAAGTCCTTTTTGAACCCTTTCGGCGACATCATATCACAGGTCGCCCAGTTATCGACATAAGGCAGGAATAGTTCAATTTGCCCGAGCAGAGCGTCTATGTCTTTATATTTTAAACTGAGTAATACTGCGTGCAGATTGTTTTCCTCATAGTAACGATGTGGCAGTGCGCTCAGGAAATCATCTATATACGCTTCTCCGGCAATCTGCTTTGCCAGTTTTCTGATGTCCGGCATTCGCACGCCGATAATATTCTGTTTATCGATATCCGGCATAAGTCCGGCGTGAAAGTCCCGATATTGTAAATCCTGCAGAGTAAATAACTGCTGTGTAATTTCCTTCATATTTCCTCCGCGCTACGGAATTTTGCTGACTTGGCACAATCTTACCTGACTTGGCATAATCCGTATTTTGCGCAAAAATCTATTTTCTTATCTGGTATCACTTTTGAAAATTGTTATTTGATATAACTTCTGAAAAAGGCACATTCCTCGTCATTGCATCTGCGCGCCTCCGGAAGTCTGATATTACAGTGAAATACATGTGTGAGCCGGTTCTGTTTGTCGCCATACATGCGATATACAAATGGGATTCCGCACTCTGTCAGTTTTTGAACGACAAGAGGCGCACTGTCCTTCAGAAAGTCGTCAATGCAGGTCATGACAAAACAAGGTACATAATCCTCCGTAATCTGCTCCGGTACATTGAGCAGTTTCAGTTCGCGCTCAGAGCCTTTTTCCGGCAGCATTTCCTTGATAAACAGTTTCATCAGATAGTTTTCCTTTTCATCAGTCGACGTCACATATTCTCCGCAATTTAGGGCAATCGCGCTCAGCCGCATATTTTTTGGCACCGCAAAAGAATAATTTTCTGCATATTCCGGATTCGTACACATCACCGTAAACAGTCCCAGAATATGTGCGCCGGCAGAATCGCCTACCGCAAACAGGTTACCGGTATCCAGTCCGTAAGCCTCCGCGTTTTTCTCAATCCAGCAAAACACTGCTGCCGTATCCTCCAGAGCCGCCGGAAATTGATATTCCGGAGCAAGCCGATAAGAAAAATTGACGACTGCAAAGCCGCGCTGCGCCAAATCCATGCAATAATACTGATACGTTTCTTTGTCGCCGTAAATCCAGCCGCCGCCATGCACACTGACAATGACCGGAAGCGGTTCTCCCTCTCTGTCCTTCGGTCGGTAAATGTCCAACATCTGAAAACGCCGGTCTTTTCCATAAGCGATATCGTCGAAACGCATAATCGTTTCCGGCGTTTCCAGACCGGAATCCCGAACGGTGTCATTTTCTTTAAAACTTTTTCTGATAGAATCACTGATTTTTGACATTTTATTACCTCTTTAGAAATCAAAAATGGATAACTGGCTGTCCTCCGGCATCCCGTCAAGCAGATGTAAATCGCTCATCACCTCGATAACCGTTTTGGTCACTTTGGTTTTGTCCCGCATTTCGTTTTTGGAAACAAACGGCTCGCCGTTCTGTTTTTCCACTGCCTCTACAAAAGCGTCTGCCGCTTTTTCGCCGAGTCCCTCAATGGTATCGAGCGCCGGCATCAGTTTCCCGTCAATAATCTGAAAATCGTGCGCCTTTGCTTTGTAAATATCAATCGGAATAAACTCAAATCCTCTGGCATACATCTCCTGCACGACCTTCATATCTCCCAACGCCGCTTCATCTTTTGGCGAAGCGGTGTTTTCTTCTTTTTTCCGCTTGAATTCTGATATAAAATATTCCAGCTTTTCTTTTCCCTGACACATCGTTTCATAATTAAATGCTTTTGCCCTGATGCCAAAATATGCCGCATAATACGCCAGCGGCTTGTACACTTTAAACCAGGCGACGCGCAGCGCCATCATGACATAGGCCGCCGCGTGCGCTTTCGGAAACATATATTTTATTTTCTTACAGGACCAGATATACCAGTCCGGAACTCCATGCTCAATCATAATCTGTTCTTCATTGATGTCGTTGCCCTGTTTGTCCGTATACTCCTGCAGTCCTTTTCCCTTTCGTACATGCTCCATAATCTGAAAACTAATCTGCGGATCAATTCCCTTTCCCATCAAATACACCATAATGTCGTCACGCGTACAGATGGCGGAGGAAATGGTACATTGTCCGTCCTGAATCAGTTTCTGCGCATTTCCAAGCCAGACGTCCGTTCCATGCGACAGGCCTGCAAGACGTACCAGATCGGCAAATTTGGTCGGTTTCGTATCCACTAACATCTGAATTACAAAATCTGTCCCAAGTTCCGGCAGACCGAGCGAACCTGTCGGGCACCCGTCAATATCCTCGGAAGTAATTCCCAATGCGTCGGGGCTCAAAAACAGCGACATGACTTTTTTATCATCAAACGGAACTTCCTCCTGCACATGAACGCCGGTCAGACTTTCAAGCCTCCTGATCATCGTCGGATCATCATGTCCCAAGATATCCAGCTTTAACAGGTTGGCGTCAATGGCATGATATTCAAAATGCGTTGTAATAATGTCGGTGCTCATGTCGTTTGCCGGTTTCTGGATTGGCGTAAAATCATAAATTTCTTTGTCCTTCGGGACAATCACAATGCCTCCCGGGTGCTGTCCGGTGCTTCGCCTGATGCCGGTACAGCCGCGCGAAATTCTGTCAATCTCTGCCGTCCTCTTTGTAATATTATGGTCTTCAAAATACCGTTTTACATATCCGTAAGCTGTTTTGTCCGCCACGCCGGTAATGGTTCCCGCGCGGAACGTATGTCCCTTTCCGAACATCACTTCCGTATAGGCATGGGCGTTTGCCTGATATTCTCCGGAGAAGTTCAAATCAATATCCGGTTCTTTTGTTCCGCCAAATCCGAGAAACGTCTCAAACGGAATTTCAAGCCCGTCTTTTTTCATTTTTTCTCCGCAGCATGGACAGACCGCATCAGGCAGGTCAAATCCCACGCCGCATTCTTCCCGAACCTGCTTAATTTCTTCCTGTAACTTTTTCACTGCATCAAGATTAGCGCCCTCATCAGCCATAGAGTATTCGTCCTGAAAAACAGAACTTTTACAATGCTCGCAATAATAATGCGGCTGCAGCGGATTACACTCCGTAATACCGGACATCGTCGCCGCAAAGGAAGAACCTACGGAGCCTCTGGAGCCTACCAGATACCCGTCCTCGTTGGACTTCCATACAAGCCGCTGCGCCATGATATACATAACGGCGTACCCGTTGCCGATGATGGAATCCAGTTCCACCTCAAGCCTGTCCGTTACAATTTTCGGGATTTTTTCACCGTACATATCGTGCGCTTTTCTAAAGCAGATATTTCTGAGTTCTTCTTCTGAATTATCCAGCACCGGTGGGCACTTGTCCGGGTGGATTGGTGAAATATCGTCAATCATCTCACTGATTTTTGCAGGATTTTTGATTACAATCTCCTCTGCCAGATCGCTGTCGAGATAGTCAAATTCCTTTAACATTTCATCAGTCGTGCGCAGATACAGCGGCGCCTGCTCGTCCGCGTCTTTATAACCCTGCCCGAACTGAATAATCCTGCGGTAGATTTCGTCTTCCGGATCCAGAAAATGTACGTCGCAGGTCGCAACCGTCATTTTATGAAATTTCCGGCCAAGCGCGATGATTTTTTTGTTGACCTCCTGCAGTTCTTCCACAGAATCTACCAGATATTTTTTGCGCTCATCAATCTCCGGATTTCCTGTTTTCAGCATAAAGGCATTGTTGCCAATCGGCTGCACTTCAAAATAATCGTAAAATTCTGCCAGCCGCGCAACCTCCTGCTCCGGCAGTCCCCTGAGAATTGCCTGATACAGTTCGCCCGCTTCACAGGCGCTTCCAATCATCAGACCTTCTTTATATTTTAAATAATCGCTTTTTAAAATTCTCGGCCGCTTATTTGCAAAAGTCTCCGTATGGGAAATCGAAATCAGGCGGTACAGATTGACTCTGCCGACCAGATTTTTACACAGGATAATCGCATGATGCGCCGGAAGCTTGCTAATCAGATTGCCGGACTGTTTTCCTTCCCTGTTGGCGTCGTCAAGATTTGTAATTCCTTTTTTGTGGAGCATATTGCAGAGTTTTAAAAAAATCAGCGCCGTACACTCCGCGTCGTCAACCGCGCGGTGGTGATGCTCCAACACGACATTTAAGGCTTTCGCCACGTTATTCAGACGGTAATTTTTTAATCCGATCACAAGAAAACGCGCCATTGCCACCGTATCTACAATCGTAAATTCACATGGAATATCCTGACGCAGACAGTTTTCCCGAATAAAACTCATATCAAAATCCGCATTGTGCGCCACCATCACCGCGCCCGCACAAAATTCCATAAATTTTGGCAGCACTTCCTCTATTTTTGGCGCATTGATGACCATACCGTCATTGATACCGGTCAGTTTTTCAATTTTAAACGGAATCGGTCTTTCGGGATTTACAAAGGTGCTGAATCGTTCCGTAATTTCTCCATTGACCACCTTCACCGCGCCGATTTCAATAATTCTATCCGATTTTGCGCTGAAGCCCGTCGTCTCCAAATCAAAAACCACATAGGTATCCGAAAGGCTCTGCCCCTGCGGATTGGTAATCATATCTTTTAAATCGTCTACAAGATATGCCTCGACACCGTAAATGACCTTAAAGTCCATCTTTTTGCCTGCTTTTTTACATTCCTTTTTGATGTCGCAATATTCATGCCATGCGTCTGGAAATGCCTGCACAACGCCATGATCCGTAATGGCAATCGCTTTATGTCCCCATTCATAGGCGCGTCTGACGATTTTCTTACAATCGCTGACGCCGTCCATATCGCTCATTTTTGTATGGCAGTGCAGCTCAATCCGCTTTTCTACCGCCGTATCCTCGCGCTTCTCCTCCGAAAATCCTTTAATCAGCTTCATTCCCTGTACATGACTGATTTCTACCTGCTTGTCATAAGTATCATAAATTGCAACGCCCTTAATTCTGACACTGCAGTCCTTTTTTACTTTTGATTTAAACGCATCGAGCGCCTCTTTATCCGACAGAAATATTTTTACAGTAATACTGTCCGTAAAATCCGTAATATCCATAGACACAATGTATTTATCCGTTTTGGTTTTGCGCTCGTCTATTGTCATAACCTGCCCTTTGACAACACATTCACCCGTACCCTCAAACACATCGGAAAGTTTTACTTCCTTTTCAAATTTAAACTCTTTTCCATAGACAATATCCGAATTTTCCAAGCGTCCCGCTTTTGACTGCGGCGCTTTTTTTCTGCTTTCCGTTTTTTTCTCCGAAGTTTCCTGCGCTTCTTCATTCTGTTTTTTACTCAGCAGCACGTCGACTTCGTTCTGTAACTTCTTCGCATTGATTTCCGTAAAACGGTTTGCCATTGTGCGGCGTTTGATAATCTGCACGTTTACGGGCATTTCAAAACGGTTCTGAAAAATATTTTCTACCGTTTCCTTCAAAATTTTCATGCGGGCGTCCGAAATAATATTGGTCTCCAGATCAATGACCAGATTTCCATTTTCAAAACGATGCGGCGCTTTTTTAAACATCGTGGAAACAATCGGGCTTTTCTCAGCAAGTTCCAAAACAATGCTGTCCTTATAAAGTTCGAGCAGATTTTCCGGTGAATACTGCTCTGATAAATGATATTTCTCAACCAGTTCTATCCCGATACGCTTTCCTGTCTTGAGCGTTCTCGCAATCTGGTTCCTAACAGTGAAAATAGCAGACTTTTCAATCAGTCTGCTGCTTTCAATATAGATACGCATTTTGTCTCGCTTTGCATTGACGGCGACCTTTGTCACCTCTACGGTTTCAAAGAGGTCTGCAATATCTCCATATAATTTAATTGTAGGAAAAACATCATAAAATTTCTTTCGTTCCAACTTATTTACCCCAGTTTTTTAATTCTTCTTCCAATACGTTTAAAAGCTGTTCCTCCGGTACTTTCTTAATGATTTCGCCATGTTTCATCAGCAGTCCCTCGCCTTTTCCGCCGGCAATGCCGATGTCAGCCTCTCTTGCCTCGCCGGGCCCGTTTACCACGCAGCCCATCACAGCAACCTTGAGATTTAAGTGGTCATACCTGGTCACCATCGTCTCCACGCGCTCTGCCAGACCGATTAAATCAATCTCCGTTCTGCCGCAGGTCGGGCATGAAACGACTGAAATCCCTCCGGTACGCAGCCCCAGCGTTTTCAAGATCAGTTTTGCGCTTTTGATTTCTTCCACAGGATTCCCTGTCAGAGACACCCGGATCGTGTCTCCGATTCCCTGATTTAAAATCAGTCCCAGACCAATTGCCGATTTGATGTTTCCTGACGTAATGGTGCCCGATTCCGTAATGCCGACATGCAGCGGATATTTTGTCTTTCCCGCAATCAGTTCGTGCGCGTGAACGCACATCTTGACATCCGAGGATTTAATACTGATGACAAGGTTGTCATATCCCAAATCTTCTATCATTTTCACTTTTTGCAGCGCGCTCTCGACAATTCCCTCAGCGGTCACTTTCCCATACTTTTCCAAAATCGGCTTTTCGAGAGAACCGCTGTTGACGCCGACGCGGATTGGAATATTCCGTTCTTTTGCCACGTCAACGACCGCCTTTACGCGCTCCATCGAACCGATATTTCCCGGATTGATCCGAATTTTATCTGCGCCATACTCCATAGCGGCAATCGCAAGCCGGTAATCAAAATGAATATCCGCCACGAGCGGAATATGAATTCTGCTTTTGATTTCTTTGAGTGCCTTTGCCGCTTCCATCGTCGGAACGGCGCAGCGGATAATATCGCAGCCGGCCGCCTCGAGTTGAAGAATCTGCGCCACCGTAGCATGGACATCTTCCGTCTTTGTGTTGGTCATAGACTGAATCATAATCGGGCTGCCGCCGCCGATGGTCTTTGTTCCTATCTGAATTTTTTTTGTGTTATCCCTTATCATACGTTACCTCAATCCGCTTAAAAGAATATCTTACGAACGTCGTTAAATATCAGAAATACCATCAGCATCATCATCAGTACAAAACCGATAAAATGAATCATACCCTCTTTGTCCTTTGGAATCGGTCTTCTGATAATCAGCTCGATAATATACAAAAACAGCCTTCCACCGTCTAACGCAGGAATTGGAAGTAAATTCATGACTCCGAGATTTGCGCTTAACATAATGGCCAGATTCATCATTGTAAAAAATGTCACTGAAAATCCGTAACTCTTTGTCTCTTTGTAGGTATCCCCGATTACATCTACAATTCCTACCGGCCCTGAGATTTCATTGGCAGACACGCGGCCCGTCACCAGCATTTTCAGGCTCTTTACCACCGCTTTAATCTGGTATTTTGTCTCAATCAGACTGTATTTCAGCACGCCCACAAAAGATTGTTTTTCCCGTGCCATATTGTAGGAAAAGCCCATATCATAAATTGTAATATATTGGGGTTTCACTGTTATCGGAATTTCCGTATTGTTCCGCTTTAATACAATCTCAAACGCTGTGTTTTCAAAATCCTCTCCCCTGACCGAATCCATATATTCCATAAACTGATTTCCGGTCTCTATTTTCGTCCCGTTGATTTCTATAATTTTATCGCCTCTCTGGGCTCCGGCTTTTTCGATTGGAGAATTTTCCGTAATATTTGTAATCACCATCTCCCCGTCGCCCGGCGCATAACTCAGACCAAGCATCGGCTTTTTCGCGGAATCCGGCACATAGGAAATCTCATGTTTCTTTCCATCGCGGCTGTAAGTCAGCGAAATTTCTTTTCCGTCAATTGGTTCGAGATATTCTTCCAGATACAGTTCCCGTCCGACAGAGATATGAGAACCGTTAAATTTGGTAATGACGTCTCCCTCTCTGAGCCCTGCCTGAGCAGCGGCGCTGTTTTCCGTAACCTCCGTCACATAGGAAGGATCGGCGCCGTTAAATCCAATCACAACGGCCGCCAGCAGAAACGCCAGAATAAAGTTAAAAAACGGGCCGGCAAACACAATCGCCATGCGCGCCCATAACGGCTTGGAGTTAAAGGAGCCTTCCTCCTCATTGTCCTCGTCCTCGCCCAGCATGGCGCAGGAACCGCCAAACGGCAGCCACTTCAGGGAATATCTCGTTCCACTTTTTGCAACATGGCTGCAAATCCTCGGACCCATGCCAATCGAAAATTCATTGACGACCACGCCGCATTTTTTTGCCACAATAAAATGACCAAATTCATGGATCAGCACTAAAAGGCTGAAAATAATTAACGCTATAATAATACTAATCAATGTCTGCATATTACCACCTGCTGCTTATCAACTCATAAGTTGCGCTTTCTATTTCTAAGATTTGTTCTATGGTAGGGTTTTCCACTGTCTGATGCTCGCCCATACAGTATTCTATCATATCTATAATATCCAAATAATGAATTTTTTTCTGAAGAAACAACGCCACTGCCCTCTCATTGGCTACATTAAAGACTGTCGGCATGGAACCGCCAAGTTCCGCCGCCCTGTATGCGAGCGCAAGTCCGCGAAAGTTTTCCAAATCCGGATTTTCAAAAGTAATCTGGCCAATCTTTGCAAAATCTACGCGTTCTCCCGCAAGATACCGCCTGTTTGGATAATACAGCGCATACTGAATTGGAAGTTTCATATCCGGCGTGCCGAGCTGGGCTATAATACCGCCGTCTTTAAACTGTACCATCGAATGAATCAGGCTTTGCGGCTGTACCACAACCTGAATGTCTGACAGTTTCGTATCAAACAGCCATTTTGCTTCAATCACCTCTAGTCCTTTATTGACCATTGTAGAAGAATCAATGGTTATTTTCTGTCCCATCGTCCAGTTTGGGTGTTTCAGCGCATCTTCTACCCTGACTGATTTCATCTGCTCTCTGGTAAGTCCCCGGAACGGCCCGCCTGACGCCGTCAAAAGAATTTTGTCAATTTCCTTTGGATTTTCTCCGTTGAGCGACTGGAAAATCGCGCTGTGCTCGCTGTCTACCGGCAGTATTTTTACGCCGTAATCTTTTGCCGCCTGCATCACCAGATGTCCCGCCGTCACAAGCGTTTCCTTATTTGCGAGCGCAATATCTTTTCCCGCCTGAATTGCCATCAGCGTCGGCCGGATACCAATCATGCCGACAAACGCGGTCACGACAAGTTCGGCTTTCGGATAAACCGCCGCCTCAATCAGTCCTTCCATGCCGGATACGATTTTGACGTTCATATCCGCGACGGCAATTTTCAAATCCTCTGCCGCTTTCTTATGAAAAACACATACAATTTCCGGTTTAAATTCCCGTATCTGTTCCTCTAACTTTATTATATTAGAACCCGCCGCAAGCGATACCACTTTTAAGTCCTGATTTGCCCGCACGATTTCAAGCGTCTGGGTCCCTATGGAACCGGTTGAACCTAATATAGCAATCTGTCTCATATAATATTTACAGCTTCCCTGCTGCACTCCTTTTTAAAAAATCTGTAATAAAACCCATATCATCGGCGCGACAAAAATCACACTGTCAAATCGGTCCATAATGCCGCCATGTCCCGGAATCAATTTTCCATAATCTTTAATGTCATGGTTGCGTTTAATCGCTGACGCCGCCAAATCGCCGACCATGGAAACAAGCGCTCCCACAGCGCAGATTACGGCGAACACAATGACCGGATTTACAGACAGATGCAGTTTGTCTGAGAAAATATACGCATACACACTGCCTAAAACTGCAGCGCCGACAACGCCTCCGACTGCGCCCTCCACAGATTTTTTCGGGCTTAATACCGGCGACATTTTATGTTTTCCAAAGGCAACGCCCACCGCATAAGCGCATGTATCGCTTGCCCATGAACAGAGAAAAATCAGCCACACCGTATAAATTCCGTTCGGGCTTTCCCTGATAATATAAATATAGGACAACAGAATTCCCGCATAAATCATTCCCATAATGGCATTGGAAATCTGCTCTGTCCGGTATCTCGGAAAACAAAATACATACTGTGCCAGAAGGCAGATAAAAAACAGCGCCATACAAATCATAATCCATTCTTCTTTATGGAAATACAGCAGTTCATAGTAGGCGACCGTTGCGGCATACCCCGTAATTCCCAGACTGCTTTTTTCAATTCCAAGAACCCTGTAAAGTTCATAAACGCCAATCAGGGAAATCAAAAGATTTGCCTCAAACAGAAGTGTTCCACCCGGAATGATTATCAGCAAAATTAATGCAATCAGACAGATTCCGCTTCCAAGCCTGATAAAAAAAGATTTGTTGGCAAATTTGCTTATCATGATTTTACTCCTCCGTATCTCCGATCGCGATGATTGTACTGTACAATCGCTTTCCTTAGTTCTTCCGCATTAAAATCAGGCCACAATACATCTGTAAAATAAAACTCCGTATAGGCAAGCTGCCATAAAAGATAATTGGACAAACGGATTTCCCCGCTCGTGCGAATCAGCAGATCTGGATCCGGGATATCCCCCGTATCGAGATAGGAAGAAATCAGTTCCTCGGTAATCCCGCCGTTTTGAATGGTTCCCTCTCTATAATCCGCTGCTATTTTTTGAACCGCTCTTTTAATTTCATCGCGGCTGCCATAATTTAATGCAATGATAAAAGTAATCCCTGTATTATTTTTGGAACATTCCTCAAGCTCATTGATTTTATCCACAATATCAGCGTCCAGTCTGCTGCGCTCTCCAATCACCCGCACTCTCATGTCGTTTTTGTTTGCCCGCTCGATACAATCCTTCAAATAATTGCGGAGCAGTTTCATCAACGCTTTGACTTCTTCTTCCGGACGGTTCCAGTTTTCTGTGGAAAAAGCGTAAACGGTCAGGTACTTTACGCCCATATTGTGCGCGTCTTCAATGATTTTTTCCACTGTCTTTGCCCCTGCGGCATGTCCCGCATTTCTCGGAAGATGCTTTTTCTTTGCCCATCTTCCGTTTCCATCTAAAATAATGGCAATATGTTCAGGAACCACAAGTCCCTCCATATCTGTTTTTTTTGCCATAACGCCTCCTTCACTGACTTTCGGTCTCTCTCAAAGCGAAAATAGAGGAAACCTGTAAGTTTCCTCTTGTTTGAAATATACGCTAAACTGTCATAATCTCACCGGATTTATCCGCCACAGCTTTGTCAATTTTTTTGATATACTCATCTGTGGACTTTTGAACATCATCCTGATATTCTTTGATTTCATCTTCAGAAATACCGTCCGCTTTTCCTTTTTTCTTCACTGCTTCATTGGCGTCCCTGCGGATATTGCGGACAGCCACTTTTGTCTGCTCTCCTTTTTTCTTAATATCCTTCACCAGTTCTTTTCTGCGCTCCTCCGTCAGCTCAGGAAATACCAGACGGATTACTTTTCCGTCATTTGTAGGATTGATCCCAATATCAGAAGTGTTGAGCGCCTTTTCAATTTCTTTGAGCAGAGAAGCGTCCCACGGCTGAATACAAATCATTCTCGCCTCCGGAACAGAAATATTTCCCACCTGCTGCAATGGCGTCGGCGCCCCGTAATAATCTACCTTAATCTTATCTAAAATATGCGGATTTGCTCTCCCCGCCCGAATACTGGAAAATTCCTCATACAGATTATTTAAAGATTTTTCCATTTTTTCTTCATAAGTCATCAATAATTCTTCCATGATATTCTCCTTTTCTTTGTCCTTTTCATGTTATATCAATCACAGCCCTCAAGCATTTACGCATCTACTGTAATTTTCGTTCCGATTTTTTCTCCATATGCCGCCCGTTCAATACTCTCCGGCTCGTTCAAGCCGAACAGCACCATCGGCATTTTATTTTCCATTGCCAGAACGCTCGCCGCCAAATCAATGACGCCCAGACGCTCGTCAACAATCCTGCTGATAGGAAGTTCGTCATATTTGCGCGCCGCCGGATTTTTTGCCGGATCGCTGTCGTAAACGCCGTCGACAGCCTTTGCGCCCAGAATACAGTCCGCTTCAATTTCAATCGCGCGGAGCACCATACACATATCGGTGGAAAAATACGGGTGTCCCGTACCGCCTGCAAAGAAAACCACCTTTCCTGCATTCAAATCCGCCACCGCTTCCTTTTTGGAAAACTGGCTGGTCCATGTACCGCAGGAAAAAGGCGTATAAATATTGGTCTCCATGCCCTCTGTCTGAAAGATTTCGGACACATACATACAGTTCATAATCGTTGCCAGCATACCGATACCATCGGCTTTTACACGATCGATTTTGTTACTCGTCCTGCCTCTCCAGAAGTTGCCGCCACCGATTACAACTGCGACCTGAACGCCCTGCTCTGTAATCTTTTTTACCTGGCGCGCAACTGCCACGCAGGTATCCTCATCAAATCCCGTCCTTTTTTCTCCTGCCAGCGCCTCTCCGCTCAGTTTCAGTAATACTCTCCTCATCTCGCGTACCATCTCTTTCAAAAAAGAGCCTTTCAATGGACATTTTTTATTAGAAATAGAATACCATATCTTGGGGGAAAAATAAAGACAGACTATGCGGACAAATGTAAAAATCGTCTGATTGGAAAAAATTTTTATTTTACGCCATAATGCCGGCCATTACGTGCATTTTTTTGAGATTGCCGTCTTCTATCGTCTGCATGACTGCAAATGCGTGAGACTCCAGATAATCGCTGCTTTCATCAGACAATCCCTGCTTTTTCAATTCGGAGATTACCTGCCCGCAGATCTGCTCAATCAACGCCATTTTTACATTGATATTTTCATCGGAATCCGGCGCGCACAAAAGTGCAGTCAGCCCCTCTGAAAGTTCCCCGAGCAGTGAAAGCCGGTTCATACCCCGAAATATCCATTTGTAATACGGACAATAGCGGTTATTCAACAGATAAATCATCTGTATCGTATGCGACACGAATAAATCAAGCGCAAGTCTTGCGGCGCCCATTTCCCCGCGCGCCAGGCACCGTCTGTAATTGTACTGCCCTGACTGCGCCATATAGGCTGCTCTTGCCGCAATTTTCTTTTTACGCACATCTTCCGGATAACCTCTCAGAAGGCTTTCACGAATTTCCGTAAACTTTCCGGACGGATCGGAAAAAATTTCTCCATTGACGGCTTCAGCCAGCGTATATTCCGGCACAAAAAGCCAGTCCTGCAGACTCTTCGGCCCTTTTTCCCCGCCCGTTTTATCGCGGTAAAATTTTTCAATAGAACAGACGCCTCTGCGGTTTTTCCCATAAGCGCTGTTTTGTTTTAAGGTTACGGTATCCAATGTCTTTGGCAGCGCCTCATATATTTTCTGAATTTCTGCGCCATATTTTTGTTCGATTTTCTCCGGAATCCAGATACAGAAGGACGGTTCAAAATCATGGTCTTTTGATATTTCATCATCAAATCCAAAACACTCCGAGCCCTCTCCCGCAAGTCCGAACGCCATCTGTCCATAAATCTGTGGGAACTTTTGCGCAAAAACATCTTTATTGTTCTCATAATATTTTTTTGATAATTCTAATCCCTGCATTGCTTTTTCTCCCGCCGCTTTGTCTGACTGATTTGCAATCCTGTGTGGTTCAAGCATAAACGGTATTTTTTTGATTGTCAAATAACAAGCACTCTTTTCGTCTAAGCCCCATCGAATGTTCCGGTTCAAAGTCAACCTTTCGGAAACCAGTCGGAAATGTATCAAGTTGCATGATTGAATCTGCAATTCTGTTATATTGTTCCATGGCATATTCCGGAGATAAGAGTTCCAACGCAATGTAATTATAGATGTTTTCCATATCCTGCTCGGCTTCTTTGGTAATGACCACTCTGTACTTCATATCAATGATTCTCCCTAAACTTTGTGAACACTTCCGCAGCATTGCTGATATTACCTGCTTCGGCATCTGCATAACCTTTTTGTAATTTTGCATGAATGTCTTCATCTGACATCATTGCAGTATTTACTGACGCCGGCGCTTTCGGTAAGGTCAGCGTAAATGGAATTCCTCCAGTCAGGGCAATCTGATTCAGGTACATATCAATGGCAATAGACATGGGAATGCCTAATTTTGATAACACAGACTCCGCATTTTTCTTTACTGTCGGATTAACTCTCAAATTTAAAGTTGCTGTTTTATCCATTTTTATAATCCGCCTTTCTGCGAAAGGCACCAATGCGTCATGAAACAAATTGGCTGTCCTTCGCTTTTCTTTTC
>CANQMA010000018.1 GCA_947624875.1 uncultured Lachnospiraceae bacterium | reverse complement strand
CTTTTTTCATTTATCTTTTGTAATGGATATCATCTGATATATGTTTATCCTAACACTTTGGTTTGAAGAGTTCAACATTTTTTGACAAAAAAATCAAAGAAGTTAATATGAACCAGGTACCGTTATACAATCATTCACAAAAAACTACTTTCATGTAATGTTTAAACTTCTGCCTTTTCCACATCGACAATTGCCTGTTTCTGCATTGGAATACGACAGTTTTTGTTATTTCCAAACTCAACGATTACCGTATCTTCTGTAATATCAATAATCATGCCATAAAATCCGCTGGAAGTTAAAACGCTGTCGCCGATATCCATGGAATCTAATAACTCTTTCTGCTTTTTCTCCTGCTTTTTCTGTGGTCTGATTGCAAGAAAATACATCATTCCGACAATCAATACAATATAAACAACAATTACTAAACCACTACCCATGATTTTTACCTCCTACTGTTTTTATCATTTTCCTGAAAACCCTGTAATTTTCGGGTTTTATAATCATGATAGGTTCCGGCTGCGATTGCATCCCGGATTTCCTCCATCATTGTATTATAAAAATATAAATTATGCAAGACGCATAATCTCATTCCCAACATTTCTTTAGCCTTGAGCAGATGTCTGATATAGGCTCTTGAATGACGTCTGCACGCCGGGCATCCACAGCCCTCCTCAATTGGCCGGTCATCTGTTTCATATTTCGCATTAAACAGGTTTAATTTCCCCTGATTTGTGTAGACATGCCCATGCCTTCCGTTCCTGGATGGATAAACGCAGTCAAAGAAGTCGACGCCGCGTTCCACTCCCTCTAAAATATTTGCCGGCGTTCCAACTCCCATCAGATAAACCGGTTTGTTGGATGGAAGATGCGGTACTACTGCTTCAATAACCCGATACATTTCCTCATGGCTTTCTCCGACTGCCAGTCCTCCAATCGCATAACCGTCGCAATCAATCTGAGAAATCATTTTCGCATGCGCCACCCGGATATCGTCATAAACGCCGCCCTGGTTGATTCCAAACAGCATCTGATTCTGATTGATTGTATCTTCCAGTCCGTTAAGCCTGTCCATTTCTTTACGGCAGCGTTCCAGCCAGCGTGTCGTCCGCTCAACAGAATTTTGGATATAGCGTTTATCGGCAACGCTCGAAGGACATTCATCAAACGCCATGGCAATCGTGGAAGCCAGACTTGACTGAATCTGCATGCTTTCCTCCGGTCCCATAAAAATCTTTCTGCCGTCGATGTGGGATCTGAAATGCACACCCTCCTCTTTGATTTTTCTCAAGCCTGCCAGCGAGAACACCTGAAATCCTCCGGAATCGGTTAAAATCGGTCTGTCCCAATTCATAAAGCGGCGCAGTCCGCCTAACTGTTTTATGATATGCTCACCCGGCCGGACATGAAGATGATAGGTGTTTGACAGTTCGACCTGACATTTTATTTCTTTTAAGTCTTCCGCGGCGACCGCTCCTTTAATGGCAGCTGCCGTCCCGACATTCATAAAAACCGGCGTCTGGATTGTCCCGTGAACGGTATGAAACTCTCCGCGCTTTGCCGCGCTGTCTTTTGCAAGAATCTGAAACATAATACACTCCTGAAAACACAGACCCCTGATATCTGTCTGCGCTTTGCTTAATCAAACTTGTTTCATTATATTATTTTCATTTCAGCCACGCAAGCATTTTATTTTCGGTTTGCCTTTCCTTAGCGGAGTTTGCCTTTCTTAGCGAAAATTGATATAATACAACCAATTTATTTTGGAGGAAAACACTATGGCTGGTTCAACATACGGAAATCTATTTAAGATTACGACATGGGGTGAATCCCATGGGAAGGCACTGGGTGTCGTTGTGGATGGATGTCCTGCAGGGATTTCTCTTTGCAAGTCAGACATTCAGTCCTTTTTAGACCGCAGAAAACCCGGTCAGTCTTCTTTTAGCACACAGCGCAGCGAAGACGACCAGGTAGAAATTTTATCCGGAGTGTTTGAGGGAAAGACGACCGGCACCCCGATTTCTTTGATTGTCTACAATAAAGACCATCACTCTGCAGATTATTCACAGATTGCCGACTGCTATCGCCCGGGACATGCAGATTATACCTTTGATAAAAAATACGGGTTCCGCGACTATCGCGGCGGCGGACGTTCTTCCGGTCGTGAGACCATCGGCAGAGTCGCTGCCGGAGCGATTGCAGTAAAGATTTTATCCATGCTCGATGTGAAGATACTGACTTATTCCCGTGAAATTGGCGGAATAAAAATCAACTATGACAATTTTGACCGGACGGAAATCAATCAAAATCCTCTCTATATGCCGGATAAGTCAGCCGCTTTGGAAGTAGAAACTCTGCTGAAAGAGAAAATGTCCGAAATGGATTCTGTTGGAGGCGTGATTGAATGTAAGATCAGTGGAATGCCTGCCGGCGTCGGCGAGCCTGTTTTTGACAAATTGGATGCCGATCTGGCAAAAGCGTTGATGTCGATTGGCGCTGTCAAAGGAGTCGAAATCGGCGACGGATTTGCTGTTGCCGCTTCCTTTGGATCCGCCAACAACGATGAATTTCAGATGCAGCAGGGCAATCTTGTCAAGACGTCAAATCATGCCGGAGGAATTTTGGGTGGTATCAGCGACGGTTCTGAAATCATTCTCCGCGCAGCCGTCAAACCGACTCCTTCCATCGCCCGGATCCAGCATACAGTCAATAGGAAGGGAGAAAATATCGATATCAGAATCAAGGGACGGCACGACCCGATTATTGTCCCGCGCGCCGTCGTCGTTGTGGAATCCATGGCCGCCATTACTTTGGTCAATCAGCTTTTCGCAGCCATGACTTCCAATATGGAACGCATTATAGATTTTTGGAAATCTGAAAAATAAGACCGGATATCTGTATTTTTGAATTTTTACAGTTTGCATAAAAAGAGGGCATCCCTCAAATATGACACTTTCAAAGTCATATTTTTGGGGCACCCTCTTTCTTTATTCTTTATTTAAGATATTTTCATACATCAGTCCGACAGCAAACCACAATGGCGCGTAATCCAATCGGACGAGTCCGTTAATATTGTATCTGCTGTTACTGTAATCCCAGGGACAGCGGTTTTTTCTTTTCAATAAAGAACCCGTGGTATATTCTACCGCATAGATTCCCATCGTGTAGATTACTCCGCGTTCCAGCATATCCTTATGACGCTTTTTGAGTCCTCTGCTTACTGATTTGATGACAGATGCCATACCGTAAATCGGAAACATCCATACCGACGTCTGTCCGATTAATTTATAATCTTTTTTTCTCACTCCACGAAAGGAAGTCCATAGCAGTTCCAGACAGCATCCGGTAATCCCGCATTTAATAAAATCTTTTTTCATGATACAAGCCTCCACTTGTATCATTATTAACCAAAAAAAGGAAATTATTTATATAACGGATATTTTTCTGTTAAAACTTTTACTTTTTCCATAACAGAAGCGCAGTTTTGCGTTGGATTTTCCGCAATCAATGCCATACACTCTGCAATCGTGTCCATATCCTGTGCATTCAGACCGCGCGTCGTCACTGCCGGCGTACCGATTCTGACGCCAGATGTAACGCCCGGTTTTTGCGGGTCATTCGGAATCGCATTTTTATTACATGTAATATTTGCAGCATCCAAGGCAATCTCAAATTCTTTTCCTGTGATATTTTTGCTTCTTAGATCCACCAGCATCAGGTGGTTATCTGTGCCTCCGGACACAAGGTCAAACCCTCTGTCGATCAGTCCTTTTGCTAATGCCTGCGCATTGTAAGCCACCTGCTCTGCGTAAGTCTTAAATTCATCCGATAACGCTTCTTTCAGGCACACTGCCTTTGCGGCAATCACATGCATTAAAGGTCCGCCCTGGATTCCCGGGAATACCGCTTTGTTGAGTTTATGCTCTAAGGCAAATTCCTCGCTGGAGAGGATCAGGCCGCCTCTCGGTCCGCGCAGGGTTTTGTGCGTGGTGGTCGTCGTTACATGAGCGTATGGAATCGGACTCTCATGAACTCCGGCAGCAACCAGTCCGGCAATATGCGCCATATCGACCATGAGATATGCCCCTACCTCGTCGGCAATTTCCCTGAATTTCTTAAAATCTATTTTTCTCGGATAGGCGCTCGCGCCTGCCACAATCAGTTTTGGCTTTGCCTGCTTTGCAATCTTTAAAACTTCGTCATAATCAATATATCCGTTTTCATCCACTCCATAAGAAACGATGTGAAAATAGGTACCGGACATATTTACCGGAGAACCGTGCGTCAGATGTCCGCCCGCATCCAGACTCATTCCCATGACTGTGTCTCCCGGCTGAACCAGCGCAAAGAAAACAGCCATATTTGCCTGCGCGCCGGAATGTGGCTGTACATTGGCATAGGAACAGCCAAACAGCTCTTTTGCTCTCTCTCTTGCCAGTTCTTCCACAATATCAACATACTGGCAGCCGCCGTAATACCGTTTTCCCGGATAGCCCTCCGCATATTTATTTGTCAGCTGGCTTCCCATGGCCGCCATGACTGCTTTACTGACAATATTTTCAGATGCAATCAGTTCCAAATGGCTCTGTTGTCTGTCATTTTCCTGCAAAATGGCTGCCGCCACTTCTTCATCGACTCTTTTCACGTCCTCAAAAGTAAACATTGATAACCCTCCATTATGTACCGCACTGACAGTCAGTGCGGTTATTTCCGAACAATTTTTTGCTCATCTTTAATACTTTACCACATTATAGGCATTTTTTAAACGGATTTCGTAAAAAAGAAAAATTTATCTTATCAAAGACAAAACGTTCGAAAACATTTTTTGAAGCCGTTGAAAGGTTTTATTTTGGCAGAGCATTTTCGATAGAAGTTTCCACAGGATTCCCTTCATCATTTTCACAGTCTACAGAACCACACTGGTTATAGACCGTTTCTGTTCCGTCATTTCTTTCACAAGCGCTTTCCTCTTCTTTCAGTTTTCCCTCGCATTTCGGCGGTTCCAACTCTAATGGCTTGATTTCTCTGGAAAGCAGACCGCTCTCAACAAAATCAAGACAGGTGTTTTGCTCTTCCGTCAGGCTTGCTTTTGGTGGAACTGGTTTTCCATCATGCTCAAACTTATAAGTTTCATAGTAGATTGTTCTAAGGAACAAAGAAATTCCGGCAGAAAAAGTACCGGTCGCTTTATTAAAGTTCATTGCTTTTGCAACGGCGTTGACATTGATACCATTCACAACGGTATTTGCACCCTGCATAAATCCAACGGTATTGATGAACGGCGTCGTTGCCGCCACGCTCGTGTATCCAATTCCGTATGGCGTGTAGAGTTCTACGGTAACGGATTCCGGATTGGTTTCGTCATCCAGAAGTTCCACTTCAGGACTTGTGCTGCTTCCCGGAAGATAATTTGCCGCGATAATGGTAGAGGTCAGAAAGTTGTTGCAATCGCCAAAAAGTTTGACGCGGAATGTGACACTGACATTGGTCAAAACCACTGTGGTGCAATTTGCCCTCACCGTATTGGTTACAGTGGTTGCCGGAATTCCCTCTGACGCTACTGTAAAGGCAATATCAACTACATCGATTTGAACCTGGGACACTGTCGGATTTGCCGTCATCACTGCTTCCGGGATTGTGACCGGACGACAGATATTGACGCCGATTTCATCGTAAACGACCGGAGCATAAACAGACAAATATTTTGGACGTCCATTGACAGATGAATTGCAGATTCCACAGCTGCAGGACATTCTAGAATCTACGCAATTTTTTCTTTTCATAAGTTTCCTCCTATATTTTTTTAGTTTATTTTATGCAATCTTCTCCTTTTTGTTCTATTCCCGATTCTTTAGGAATAAGAAATAATAAGGTTTGTTTTTGGACATTATTTATGGAGTCTTATCAAGTCATTACGCTAAAATCAGGGCAGCCGCTGATTCTTTATCAGGAAAATGAAAAAGTCTATATGTATACTGTCTATTCCGGGCGGATCCGTTCTTACGGGATTATCTTTGACGATGTTTCTGAACAGCTTCATCTTTTTTCAAGCGAAAATCAGTATGCCTGCTATATTTCCATGAATGGGAAGTTAAAACTGTATCGGTTTCAAGATATGCGTTTTGTTGAACTGCTTACTTTTCCGGGTGCAGGTGACAAACAGACAGAACTGAAACAAATTGATTTTGCATTGTTTGATGACCAGGGAGTTCTCTTTTATTTAATCCATAATTTAAATGATAGTTCCAATGCTTTATACTATATTTCCCTTAATTCCATCAATACAAGTTCGTTTGTTTTTCAGGGAGATTATTCCTTAGAGAAGTTTGTAACGGTTCCATGGAAGAATCAACTGATTTTATTTCTCTATTTTGGCGCGAAAATAAAACTGCTCCTCCTCAATGAAGATAAAACGGTGGAAGATTTTACCCAATCTGAATTGATGGAGAAAAAAACGGATGTTTCATTGAAAGAAAAGGAACAATTAGAAATCTTACTCAAAGAAAAAGAAAAGGAAATAAACTCACAAAAAAAACTGCTCTATGAAAAAGACAACAAAATATCATCTTTAGAGAGCACACAAAAACATATTGAAAACCAGTACAATGAACTGGCAGAGTTTGCAGGACAACTGCAGGAAGAATTGAGAAAAGCCCGATATCTATAATATCGGACTTTTTTAACATCGCAGCGCCTGTTATCCCAGAGCGACATCTAATATCATCATTAAAACAAATCCAACTGCTACGCCGATTGTTGCAATGTTGGAATGTTCTCCACTCTGAGATTCCGGAATTAATTCCTCCACGACCACATAAATCATGGCGCCCGCCGCAAAGGATAATAAATACGGCAGCACTGGAATGACTGTATTCGTCAGCGCAATCGTAACCGCCGCGCCGACAGGCTCCACGATACCGGAAAGCGCGCCATACGCAAACGCTTTTGGTTTTGACATTCCCTCTGCCTTTAACGGTATGGAAATAATGGCGCCTTCCGGAAAATTCTGAATTGCAATGCCAATAGAGAGCGCAAAGGCGCCGGCAAGTGTAATCTTGGCGTTTTGTGCAAGAACGCCGGCAAAAATCACACCGACTGCCATTCCCTCCGGAATATTGTGCAATGTTACCGCCAATACCATCATCGTTGTCTTTTTTAATTTTGTTTTGATTCCTTCCGGTTGATTGCTTTTTAAATGCAGATGAGGAATCAGGCTGTCTAAAATCAACAAAAAAATTATGCCGCAGATAAATCCCGTACTTGCCGGAACCCACGCAACTGTCTGATGTTCTTTTGCAATATCAATCGACGGTATAATCAGCGACCAGACAGACGCCGCGATCATAACGCCTGATGCAAAGCCCAGTAAAAATTTTTCCAGTTTTACATTCATTTGATTTCTCATGAAAAAAACCATACCCGCGCCAAGCGTCGTCCCTGCCAATGGAATCAATAATCCCCAAAATATCTGCATTTTCTTTCCTCACTTTCGATGGTTTTATTCATTTCTCATTATTATGATACCCTTATTTTATTCATATGCATCATCATGCAAGTTGGTTTCTTCCATCTGTTTTTTGAATGCATTATCATGCAAGCTGGTTTCTGCCATCTGTTTTTTGAATGCATTCTATCCAAATCCTCATTGCAGACAAAAAGAAGAGATTTGAGATTCCTCCTTCCAGACGAAAATCTCCTATCTCTTCTTTAATTACATTACTAATATCAAACTATTTTGTATCTCTGGACAAACCTGTAATTCCCGTGCGAACCAGTTCCAGTATTTCATAATCTTCCAGCAAACTGAGAAATGCTGAAATTTTTGACGGACCACCTGTAATCTCAATCATCAGGCTGTCTTTTGCCACATTGACAATATTGGCGCGGAAAATCTCTGTCATCGCAACAATCTGCTGACGCTGCGCTGCGTCCGTTTTCACTTTTACTAAAATCAATTCTCTGGTAACGGAATTACCCGCTTCTAAAAGATCGACCCGCTTGATATCTTCCAGTTTTGAAATCTGCTTGATAATCTGCTCGATCACATCATCATCCCCGGAAACAACAATCGTCATACGGGAATACTTCGGATTTTCCGTTTCTCCCACGGTCAAACTGTCAATATTATAACCTCTGCGGCTAAAAAGTCCGGCAACTCTGTTTAACACACCGGATGTATTGTCAACCAGTACTGATAATACTTTTTTATTCATATGTAAATCCTCTTTTCTCAGATTTTTCGCTTTTATTATACTATCACAGAAGTGATTTTGTTGCAATAGTTTCCACTGTTCTCTAATATACAGCGCCACAATCGCAAAAAGAACTTTTCAAAGGGAAATCCTTCAAAAAGTCCTTTCATGTGCCAAGAGCTACCTAGCGGACTTGAACCGCCGACCTCATCCTTACCAAGGATGCGCGCTACCTACTGCGCCAAGGTAGCATACTGCAGACAACGAATTGATAATAGCATACTTTCAATAAATTTACAACAAGAATTTTACGTCTGTTGACGAAAAAATAAAATCATAATAAAATTTAGAAAGTATCTGTTTTTTACTGGAAGACACAGCATCAATATCAATCGATTCAGGAGGGAAGATATGGCTTTTGACGGCATTACTATTGCGGCACTTGTAAAAGAGTTTCAGCAGACATTATCTGAGGGAAGACTTTATAAAATCGCGCAGCCGGAAACAGACGAATTATTACTGACGTTTAAGGCAAATAAATCACAGTATAAAATGTTGATCAGCGCCAATGCAAGTCTGCCTTTTATTTATTTTACCCAAAAGTCCAAACAAAGTCCTCTGACTGCGCCAAATTTTTGTATGCTGCTTAGAAAGCATCTGAGTAATGGACGGATCACAAGTATTACGCAGCCCGGATTAGAGCGCATAATTGATTTTGAAATTCAGCATCTGAATGATTTGGGCGATGTGATGACAAAGCATTTGATTGTTGAACTGATGGGAAAACACAGCAATATTATTTTTACGGATGACCACGGAATAATCCTCGACAGTATCAAGCACGTTAATTCTCTGATGAGTTCTGTCCGGCAGGTCCTTCCCGGAAGACAATATTTTATTCCGGATAAGATGAATAAGAAAAATCCGCTGATTACGGAACGGGAAGATTTTCTTCAGACTGTTTTTTCAAAAGCGCTTTCTTTATCCAAAGCGCTCTACTCCTCCTTTACGGGAATCAGTCCTGTGATTGCAGAAAATCTCTGCTTTGAAAGCAGATTGGATTCTTCCAGAAACGCAAATACGTTTGTTGCCGGAGACCAGAATCTGATTTGGACAAACTTTTATAAGATGCGGCGGCAGATTTTAGACGGCAGATTTACACCGCTCATTTATGAGAAAAACGGAAAGCCGGAAGAGTTCTCTGTAATTCCTCTGAGTACTTATTCCGACTGCAGAGAAATCCATTATGACAGCGTGAGTGAGCTTTTAGAAGATTTTTATGCAAAAAGAGATTTATATACAAGAATGCGTCAAAAGTCTGTTGATTTAAGGAAAATTGTCAGCAATGCCTTAGAGCGGGAAAACAAAAAATATAGCCTTCAATTAAAGCAGAAGAAAGACACGGAAAAGAAAGAGAAATATAAAGTATTTGGGGAAATTCTTTCTGCATACGGATATTCGATTGAAAACGGAGCCAAAGAATATCTCGGAGAAAATTTTTATACCGGAGAACCGATAAAAATACCCTTAGACCCGACGCTTTCTCCGATTGACAACGCGAAAAAATATTTTGATAAATATAACAAATTGAAGCGTACAGAAAAAGCGCTTGAAGAAATTCTGATCACAACCAAAAATTCGATTGAATATCTTGAAACAATCAATGTAGCCATTGACATGGCAACAACTGAGGATGATTTGAGGGCAATCAGTGCAGAACTTTCCGGGAGCGGATATATTAAAAAGAATTATCACAGCGATAAAAAGAAAAAAATCAAGAGCGTTCCACTCCACTATCTTTCTTCGGACGGCTTTCATATGTATGTAGGAAAGAATAATCTGCAAAATGAAGAAATTACTTTTAAACTGGCTAACGCTAATGACTGGTGGTTTCATAGCAAAAAGTTCCCCGGCTCTCATGTCATTGTCAAAGGAGACGGCAGGGAACTGCCTGATTCCACGTTCGAGGAAGCCGCGAGACTGGCTGCATACTATTCCAAAGGCTCTTCTCAGGATAAAGTGGAAATTGATTATATCAAGAGAAAGCATCTCAAAAAAGTAAATGGCGCAATGCCGGGATTTGTAATCTATCACACTAATTATTCTATGACGGTTTCCCCTGACATCAGCGGTATTTCTGAAATTTCGTCATAACTTTTGTATCAAAAGAACATTCTCTCAAACAAGATTCCTGATATCATGTCTGTTTTTGAGAATGTTCTTTTTTATTTTCATTATTCTGCAACGACTTTTTTCGCATATACATATCTATTTGGGCTTAAAGTTGAATTTTACATGTAAAATCTTGCAAAATCCATGAGTTGCTGGACGAAATTACATATCTATTTGGGCTAAAAGTTGGATTTTACATGTAAAATCTTGCAAAATTCATGAATTGCCGGGCAAAATTACATATCTATTTGGGCTAAAAGTTGGATTTTACATGTAAAAGCTTGCAAAATCCATGAATTGACAGGCAAATTTACATATCCGTTTGAGCTAAAAGTTGGATTTTACATGTAAAATCTTGCAAAATCCATGAGTTGCTGGACGAAATTACATATCTATTTGGGCTAAAAGTTGGATTTTACATGTAAAAGCTTGCGTAATTCATGAATTGGCGGGCGAAATTACATATCTATTTGGGCTAAAAGTTGAATTTTACATGTAAAATCTTGCAAAACCCATGAATTGGCGGGCGAAATTACATATCTATTTGGGCTAAAAGTTGGATTTTACATGTAAAAGCTTGCAAAATCCATGAGTTGGCGGGCAAATTTACATATCCGTTTGGGCTAAAGGATGAATTTTTGTTATGTTTTAGTACAATAAAAAAGCTGTGTTTTTCTGTCATTGATATTTAACAGAAATTCACAGCTTTCTTTGCTTAAATTTGTTTTAATCGCTTCTATCCAATCAGTTCTTTATACAACTGCTCGTATTTTTCAGCAGATATCTTCCATGAGAAATCCACTGACATGGCTCTTTCCACCATTTTATTCCAATCTCTTTTTTTATCATAATAGATACGCTCTGCATATCTGACCGTTCCCATCATTTCATGCGCATTATAATTGCTGAATGAAAAGCCGGTACCTTTATTTTCATATTCATTGTATGGCTCTACGGTATCCTTTAATCCTCCGGTTTCACGGACGATTGGCAGGGTTCCGTAGCGCAGGCTCATCAACTGGCTCAGTCCGCACGGCTCAAACAGTGACGGCATGAGAAATGCATCACAGGAAGCGTAGATTTTATGCGATAGTTTTTCAGAATAATAAATATTGGCTGATACGGAGTTTCCATATTTCCAGTCAAAATGCCGGAACATATTTTCATACCGTTCTTCACCGGTACCTAAAATCACAAACTGAACGGCATCCTGACACAATTCGTCCATGACGCACGCAATCAGATCTAACCCTTTCTGATCAGTCAGTCTGCTGACAAGACCAATCATCATTTTCTTTGGATCTACTTCTAATCCCAGTTCTTTTTGTAAGGCAACTTTATTTTTCACTTTTTCTTTTCTAAAATTGTCCTTTGAGAAATGATAATCGATAAACGTATCTGTCGCAGGATTATACTCTTCATAGTCAATTCCATTGACAATACCGCGAAGCTGTCCTGATCTTGCGCGCATCAGGCCATCCAGTCCCTCGCCATAGAAAGGCGTTTTGATTTCTTCCGCATAAGTATCACTGACAGTCGTAATTAAATCTGCATATACCAGACCGCCTTTCAGATAATTTCCATCATCATAATCTTTCAACTTATCATCCGTGAAATAGTAGTCGGAAAGTCCCGCAATATCTTTAATCGTATCCACATCCCACACGCCCTGGAATTTCAGGTTATGGATGGTCATGATGGATTTGATTCCCTGATAGAATTCACCCCATCCGAAGCTGTCTTTTAAATAAACCGGAATCAGGCCGGTCTGCCAATCATGACAGTGAATGATATCCGGTCTAAAATCAATGATCGGAAGGGCGGATAATACTGCCCGGGAGAAAAAAGCAAATTTTTCAAGATCATATCGGATATCACTATATGGTTTTGGTCCTGAAAAATAATATTCATTGTCTATAAAATAGAATTTTACGCCTTCATACTCCATTTCAAGAATGCCAACATACTGCCGTCTCCAGCACAGGTCCATATAAAAGTGATTGACATACTTCATTTGATTTTTCCATTTTTCATCCATACACATATATTTCGGAATGATAACTCTCACATCATATTCCTCTTGATTAAAACACTTTGGGAGAGAGCCGACCACGTCTGCCAGTCCTCCTGTTTTAATAAACGGTACACATTCCGATGCTGCGAATAATATTTTTCTCATATTGCTTCCTCCCTTAGTAAGGTTATTTCTCTTATGTATATAGTACTAAATTATTCCAAAAAATGGTAGTCAAAATTTATGAAAATTGTTTTTATCTGCACTTATATTCTAATCTTATTTTATCCGAAATCAGCGCAATAAATTCAGAATTTGTAGGTTTCCCTTTTTCAACGTTGATCGTGTAGCCGAACAAATCATCGATGGTTTCCATTTTACCACGGTTCCATGCGACTTCGATTGCGTGTCGGATTGCGCGTTCTACACGGCTGGGCGTCGTCTGAAATTTCTTTGCAATACCGGGATACAATATTTTTGTAATGGAATTGAGCATTTCACTGTCGTTCACACACATAATGATTGCTTCTCTCAAATATTGATATCCTTTAATATGCGCAGGAACGCCGACATCATGAATAATGTTCGTCACATCACTCTCAATATTGCGTTCCATAAACTGCTTCCGGTCCTCATTTGCCCCGACAATTTTCTTATTTCCCGGAAGATTTTTCTTGTAACTGCGAACCCCTTTGACTCTGTCCGCAATCATATCGGTTTCAAACGGTTTTAACAAATAATAGCCCGCGCCATAGCCGAAGGCATCCTGGATTACTTTCTCATTACTGATTGCTGAAGTAATGATAAAAAATGGAGGTTTGATCATGGCTCCGTCTTTTGTAATCTTGTCCATCAAAGACAGCCCATCCATCTTTGGCATGATTAAATCAAGAATTACAACATCAGGACGGTTCTTTTTGATTACATCATAAGCCTCTTCCCCATTTTTTGCCTTGCAGGTCACGGTGATTTCATCATCCTTTTCTAACGTACTACAAATTGTATCAATAATTTTTTCATTATCGTCCACAACTGCAACACTTATTTTATTCATTTTTCCTCCTAAATATCAAATTACAGTACTGCTTTTTTTTATTTGACATAGTTGATTATAATTTGTTATGAAATGAGTTTCAACTTAAAAAAATCGCATAAAAACCGAAAATTCGACATTTGGCAGAAGGTTAATCGAAATAAAACGTTAAAATATCTTTGTCAGAGATTTGAATCTCCGCCCCATCGCGCAATTCATAATAAACTTTTGGTGTTAATTCTTTTCCATTTAATTTTGTACCATTGGTAGATTCATAGTCCGCCAGACGGTATTTTCCGTCTTTATAGGATATAACGGCATGAACTTTTGAAACATAAGTCTGTGAAATCACAAGATCAGTTCCCGTCCTGCCAATGGTAAACGGTGATTTGTCAATTGTATATTTTTGATTATTATGTATGATAATTGCGTCCTTCTTTTGTTCCTGCGAAATCTGCTTCACATAATTTTTTGTAGCGTTTCTGACCGCCGTCTTCTTTTTTCGAAGTTCCATATTTGCAGCAGAAAACGGATTGATCACGAGCCCATGCAGATATTCCGATTCATTCATAAAGGAATAGGCATAAGCCGCCTCAATTCGAACCAGAGAAAATTTTTCCATATACTCCACGGGAACCTGTTCATAAGACGTAAAGACAGGAAGCATTCGTACATTTTTTTCGTCTTTCACAATGTCCGGTTTCAGCTGCACTCCTTCAATACACTCCTCGTATGCCTGCGTATCGGAGAAGTCCGTTCGGCACGGAATAATAATTACAGTATCCTGAAACAATTCGACAATATCTCTTTTTCGAATGTTTTTTTCAGGCTTTTTATTGTACTTTTTAATAAGCTCCTCGATTTCTTTAATAAGTTCAGAATTTTTTTTAGCCATCATCAACCTCCAACAAAACTATACTAACGAGTATATTATACTACAAATTTTCCTATAAATCCTCATAAATTTTATCAAATAAAATTCCGTATCCATATTGCGGATTATTGACCATCACATGCGTTAAGATTCCAACGATTTTATGATTCTGCAGAATCGGGCAGCCACTCATTCCCTGCACGATTCCACCTGTTTTCTGAATCAATTCTGAATCCTTGATTTTGATTACCATATTTTTCTCAGAAGAGGCGTATTCAATCTGAATAATCTCTATCTTATAATACTGCGCTTTTCCGTCATATATGAATTTAATTTCCGCTTCCCCGCTTTTCACTTCATCGGCATGAGCAATTTCAACTTTTTCCGTTTTCATTCTCAAAACAGACGGGGCGTCGACAATTCCCCAGATTCCATTATTGGTATTTTTTGTGATTCGCCCTATTTTGTTGGAGTCCTGGTAATCAATCGAACCGCAGAGTCCACCCGGAATCCCTGCTTTTCCCTTTTTGACTCCCCAGACATTTGCCTGATACAGTAATCCTTCATTAGAAGAAAGCAGACGGCCGGTATCGACATCACAGATTCCATGCCCGAGAGAAAAAAAGTGATTGTCTTCGGTCAGAAAACTGATGGTACCGATACTCTGCATATCGTCACGAATCCAGATTCCCAGATTATATTCTCCATCCTTATTTTTTTGCGGGCGCACCTTTTCCACTTTCGTCTGGTTATGACTTGCAATCGTTAATTGAATTTCTTTTTCCTCATTTTTTTGAATCAGATACTGCAGCTGAGATTTGTTTCCTACGGCAATATCATTAAATTTGGTGATATAATCGCCGGGTTTAATCTTTCCTTCTGACGGGTTTACCATTTCCCCCGCCCTGTTTTCAAATTCAACGCTGTCGATTACCATAACGCCGTTTGTTTTTAAATAAATTCCAGAGGGAAGACCGACCGGATAAACGTATTTTTCTTTGATGGAATTGTCTACTGCCAAAGTATCAAAGTTATCTTTTCCATATAGAATAAAGGAAACAATGGCTACCACAAGCAGGCCAAGCAGCGTATATTTTAGAATCAGTTTTCTTTTTATTCCAGCGTTCATAAAAAAACCTCCGCATATTTCAAAGTCAAGGCTGAAAACCCTTCTCTTTTAATATGCGAAGATTTCTTACGTTCAACTCAAGTTACTTTTTACTTGCGTTGCCATATCTTTCATTTCTTCTGCCTGAATTAATGATGCGCTCGTTATTTCCGTTCCACCGTTAATTCGGACAATTTCACGGATGGATGCGTCGCGCTCCAGCTCGCGGAGCATTGTGATTGTTCTGTCGTTTTCCAAATGTTTTTCTATTAAATAATGATGATCTGCCATCGCTGCAATCTGTGATAAATGGGAAACGCAGATAATCTGATGGTTTTTACTAATTTTTGCCAATTTTTCAGCAACTTTCTGCGCTGTTCTGCCGCTAATGCCGGTATCGATTTCATCGAAAATCAAGGTGTCCACATCGTCTTCCGAAGCCAAAATTGATTTGATTGCCAGCATGATTCTGGACAACTCGCCGCCGGAAGCAATTTTTGCAAGCGGCATCAACGGTTCTCCGGGATTGGTTGAAATCATAAAGGCGACATGGTCGTATCCATTTTCTGAAATTTCTTCCTTTCTCGTAATAACAATACGAAAATCAACGGAAAGGAAGTTTAATTCCTCCAGCGCAGTCACGATTTGTTCTTCTAGTCTTTTTGCAGCATTTTTTCGAATTTCAGAAATTTTTGCGCAGAGTTCTTCCATTTTTTCATAGCAGGAATGAATCTCAGAATGCAGAAGGTCTAATTCATCCTGAAGATGAATCAACCGGTCCAAATATGCTTGTTTTTCTTTTGCATATTGAAGAATTTCTTCGATACTTTTTCCATATTTTAATTTTAAATGGCTGATGATATCAAACCGTTCTTCCACGCTGCGCGCAGTCTCTGGATCGAATTCCATATTTCGATGATAGGTTTCAATCTCGGAGACAACGTCTCTGCAGAGTTCATCAATTTCATAAAGAGAATCCTGCATCGCTTTTACGGAAGAATCGTAATCAGAAACCCTGTCCAGTTCCAAGATGGCGCGGCCAATCTGCGCTCCGGCGCCGGAATCCTGATCGTAACCCAGAAATTGGTAGACGGATGAAATCGCCGAGAGAATCTCCTGACTGTTGGAAACAAGTTTCAGCTGCTGCTCCAATTTTTCATCTTCTCCTTTTTCCAAGTTTGCCGAAGCAATTTCAGAAACTTCAAACTGGGCGAATTCAATTTCTCTGGCGCGTTCTGCCTCATCGATATCCAATTTTGCCAATCGGTTGTTTAATTCTTTATACTGCGCATAGGTTTGTTTTAGTTGTTTCTGCAATGCGCTTTCTTCATTCCATGCAAATTGATCCAAAATTTCCAAATGTTTCTTTTCATATAAAAGGGACTGATGTTCATGCTGTCCATGAATATCCACTAAAACGGACATTACCGCTTTGAGTGTGGATAAATTTACGGTTTCACCATTAATTTTGCATATGCTGCGCCCCTCCGATATTTTTCTTGTCACAGTCACATAGTCATCTTCCATATCAATCTCAAAGGACTTGATATACTCTGTCTCCCGGCTTCCGATTTGAAACGTCATTTCCACCAGAGAATAATTTGTCCCCTGGCGAATCAGTTCTTTCGAAGCTTTCTGCCCCAAAGCAATATTGACGGAACCCAGAAGCAGGGATTTTCCGGCGCCGGTTTCTCCCGTAAATACAATCAGCCCGTTTTCAAAATCAACGTCAATCTCCTCAATCAACGCCATATTTTTCACATGTAAATTTTTTAGCATAATTCCTCCTTTTACGGTTCTCTCCAAGTATTATGCCAAATCTATGATATCAGATGTTCTAAATAATGCTGCACCTGTGAAGCTTTCTCGTGATGCTTTAGTGCGCACATGACCGTGTCGTCTCCGGCAATACACCCGATAATCTCTTTTATATGCAGGGCATCTATGGCGGTTCCAACAGCCATTCCCATGCCGGCACCAGTCTTTATTACTAAAAGATTTCCTGCCGCCTCAATAGACGCCGTACTGTCTTTGAGCACCCTGATATATTTTTCCTCAGTTGCATTTTGTATTTCCGTTTTCTTTGCAACTGCATAAACCTGTTTTCCATCTTTCTGGGGCGCTTTAAATAAGCTCAACTCCTTGATATCCCTGGAAACTGTTGCCTGCGTCACGGCAAATCCATCGCGAATCAACAGATTTGCCAATTCCTCCTGTGTTTCAATTTGATTGTTTTCAATCAGGTCGATAATCCTTTTTTGTCTTTTTTCTTTCATGCTAATCACCTAGTTTGTCTTTAATTGCCTGTAAAAAACTGCCCTCGTCTAACTTGACAATTTTTGTCTGTTCCTCTGCTGCTTTCACCCTGATAAAATCTCCGGAAATCAGATCAACGATACCGTCTCCGTCAAAAACCGCCTTCCGCAATTCAACATTCGGCTGTTTCGCTTTCTTTATATGGATTTCCAATACATCCTGCTTTGCAAAGATAATACTGCGGTTTCCTATTGTATGCGGACAAATCGGCGTCATTAAAATCATCTGGGAATCCGGTCTTGCAACCGGGCCGCCCGCAGACAGATTATATGCGGTCGAACCGGTAGGCGTGGATAAAATCACGCCGTCTGCCGTATATTCGCCGAGAAGCTGTCCATTGACATACACTTCAAAACAGGTTACTGCCAAATCGCCGCCCCGATGAATGACAATATCATTCAGCACATCGCCGGAATATATTTTCTTTCCGTTACGGTAAACCCCGCCATTTAACATCATACGGCATTCTACATTAAATTGATCGTCTATCAGGCGGTCAATTCCACGTTTGATCTCATCCTGGTGAATCTCCGCCAAAAATCCGAGATTTCCTTTATTGATCCCGACAAACAATACATCTCTGCCCTTTAAATCCTTTGCCGCATGCAAAAGCGTACCATCTCCGCCTATCGTAATCACACACTCCAGATTGTCCGGCGTTTCCTCCTGGCTGATAATCCGGTATTTTCCGGTGTTTTCATCGATATTATTGAGGACAGTACAGTTTCCCCCCTTTTGCTTTATATATTGCACGATTTTTTCTGTCAGTTTTCCTTTTTCGTCCCGGTATTTATTTGTAATAATCGCAAATTCTTTCATAACTGCTCCTTATCAATCCAGCGTCTGATGGGATTGCTCGACCACCTGCGCAATATCAATATCCGCATGCTCCTTAAGGTGCTCCGGATCTTTTTGGAGATATAATAAATATTCGATATTTCCTTCCGGACCCTTTACCGGAGAAAAGTCAAAATCCAAAATCCGGAATCCGAGGTCTTTTGCAAAATTGACAACGGATTCAATCACCTGCAGATGGATTTTTTTATCGCGAACGACTCCTTTTTTCCCGACATTTTCCTTTCCGGCTTCAAACTGTGGTTTAATCAGACAGACAATCTGTCCTTCTTCCGTCAAAATTTCCCGGACCGGCAGTAATACTTTCGTCAGAGAAATAAAGGAAACATCAATTGACGCAAAAGAAACCGCATCTCCGATATCTTCCGGCGTCACATAACGGATATTGGTTCTGTCCATACAGACCACCCGCTCGTCGGTCATCAGTTTCCATGCCAGCTGGCCATGTCCCACATCAACGGCATAGACTTTTTTTGCTCCATTCTGGAGCATACAGTCTGTAAACCCTCCGGTTGACGCGCCGACATCCATGCAGATTTTATCCTTTAGGGAAACGCCAAAGGATTCCACTGCTTTTTCCAGTTTCAACCCGCCCCGGCTGACATATCTTAATGTCTTCCCGCGAACCTCAATGACTGCTTTCTCATCAAATGAAGTTCCCGCTTTATCTTCTTTCACGTTATTTACATAAACAATGCCGCTCATAATAATCGCTTTTGCTTTTTCTCTTGATTGTGCAAATCCTTTTTTTACAAGCAGTACATCTAATCTCTCTTTCATTGCATCATCTCTTTCGCAGTTTGATAAATGCTGTCCGCATCCATATGCAGCCGTCTGCGCAGTTCCCCGACCGGTCCATGTTCGACAAACATATCGTTAATTGCCATGACGGAAATCTTTGCCTGTCCTCTCCGCTCGGCAGCCAGCGCCTCGATGCTTTGTCCATAGCCGCCCTGTTTAACCGCCTCCTCGACAACGAGAATGGAAGAATGTGTTTGTAAAAGTTCATTGACCAGGGAACAATCGATTGGTTTAATAAATCTGGCGTTGATGAATGACGGATTCAATCCATCCCGTCTTAATTGCTCTACCGCCTTTGAGGTCTCTTCAAAAATACCGCCCACAGCAATGACTGCAAGTTTTTCCCCCTGATAGATCCATTCGCTTTTTCCATAGGAGAATTCCTGCTGCTGTTCACAGACATAGGCGTTTCCCCTGCCAAAACGAATTGCAACAGGCCCGTCTATGCTGTCTGTAAAATGAAGCGCAGCGACCAGTTCTCTCATATCTTTCGGGGCTAAGATCGTCATATTTGGCATTGCCGACAAAAAGGAAATATCAAAGATTCCCTGATGCGTCTCACCGTCCTGTCCTACCAGACCCGCACGGTCAATAATGAGCCGTACCGGAAGGTTCTGCAGACAGACATCATGAAGAATCTGGTCGTAAGCACGCTGGTAAAAGGAAGAGTAAATGCTGACAAACGGTTTATAACCCTGCATGGCAAGCCCTGCAGCAAAGGTCACCGCATGCTCCTCTGCAATCCCGACATCAAAAAACCGGTCCGGTATTTCTTCCTGAAAGCGGTTTAAACCGGTGCCCTCAGGCATTGCCGCTGTAATCGCCACAATTTTCTCATCAGCCTTTGCCATTTTGACAATCGTTCTGGAAAAAACGTCGGTGTAGGTCAAGACCTGATTTTGCTGTCTGACAATTCCGGCAGACACGTCAAATCTGCCTACTCCATGATAAAGGGACGGTTGTTGTTCTGCCGGCTGATATCCTTTTCCTTTGACGGTTTTCACATGGATCAAAACCGGATGGTCAATTTTAAACGCCTTCTCAAAGATGCGCATCATATCTTTCATATCATGCCCGTCAACCGGACCGATATATGTAATTCCCAAATCGTTGAACCAGTTTGCATCTACAAACAGTCCTTTAATATGGTCTTTTGTGCTTTTGACCTTTTTGACCAGACGCTGCCCAACTCTTGGGATTCTGCTCAGAGAATGCTCCACATCTTCTTTCAGGTCATTATAACGTTCGCCGACACGCAGCATATTTAAGTAATTGGACATTCCGCCTACATTTTCAGAGATAGACATATGATTGTCATTTAAAATAATCACAATATTTTTCTGCAGCTGGGAAACGTTATTGAGCGCCTCTAGCGCCATTCCTCCTGTCAGCGCGCCATCTCCAATGACGGCTGCAATTTTTTCACTCCCGCCGGAAAGTTTTCTTGCGGTTGCCATTCCTAAGGCCGCTGAAATTGACGTGGAACTGTGTCCTGTATCAAAACTGTCGCAGCTGCTCTCATGGCGCTTTGGAAATCCGCTCATTCCGTCTAACTGTCTCAGCGACCCAAATAAATCTTTTCTACCGGTCAGTATCTTGTGCGTATATGCCTGGTGTCCGACATCCCAGACAATTTTATCATCCGGGAGATCCATGACCGCATGTAATGCAATCGTCAGTTCCACAGTACCAAGATTGGAAGCGAGATGACCGCCGGTCTGACTGACATGCTCCAGCAGGAAAGTCCTGATTTCCTCTGCCAAAGCCGGATATTCTTTCGGTGATATTTTTTTGATATCATTCGGCTGGTTGATTTGCTCTAAGATATTACTCATATTATTTCTCTCTGTATATTAAATAATTGATCAGTTCCTTTAAAAATTTTGTCTCTGAACCATATCTGCTGCCAATCGTTTGAAGAAGAGAGACCGCTTTCTTTGAATACTGTTCTACCTGTCTCTTGGATTCTTCTACTCCCATCAGCGTGACATAGGTTGTCTTGTGGTTTTTATCATCACTGAATACCGGTTTCCCCAAAACCTCTGTTGTGCTTGTGACATCTAAAATGTCATCCTGAATCTGAAAAGCAATTCCGATATCCTCTGCAAGCTGTTCGATATCTTTTAAATCCTGTTCTGAAACCTCAGCCAAAGCGGCTCCGCTCATCATGGCAGCTTCAATGAGCGCCGCCGTCTTTAATTGATGAATCTGTTTTACAGTTTCCAGGGACATTGATTTATTTTCATTCAAAACATCGATGGTCTGTCCTCCCACCATCCCATAGATTCCCGCTTTTTCTGCGATAATCGCCATTGCGCGGGCCGCGGCATTCATCCGCGTACTTTTGAGGACTGCCTGCGTCATCGTTTCATATGCATAATTGAGCAATGCGTCTCCTGCGAGAATTCCCATATCTTCTCCATAGACCGCATGCGTCGTTTTTTTTCCGCGGCGATATAAATCGTTGTCCATAGCCGGAAGGTCATCATGCACCAGCGAATACGTGTGAATCATCTCCATTGCCGCCATAAAAGGATATACGATTGTCTCCTCCTTGGCAAACAACCGGTATGTCTCTAAGAGCAGCATCGGACGAAGTCGTTTTCCGCCTGCATTCAGACTATAATTCATCGCCTCAATGATCAGTTTCTGTCCGCCTTCCTCTTTCGGCTCAAAGGAGACGAGAATTTTTTCAATCTCTGCTATTCTGCTCTGTAACTCAATCTGAAAGTCATCCATTTGCACATTCCTCTTCTACGATTTTTACTTCGCTCTCGATTTTTTCTATCTGTTCATTGCAGTCTTTCACCATTTCCAGTCCTTTTTTGTATAGGTCGAATGCCTCGTTTAAAGTGATTTCCTCTGACTGCATAGCTGCAATGATTTCGTCCAGCCGGGAAAAATTTTCTTCAATCGTATTCTTCTTCTCTGCCATTGTCAGCAATCCTCCTCTTGAAATAAAGCCGCTGGTTCTTTTTCTTTCACAACGGTTTTGATTGTTCCATCCTGAATCATGATATCTATCGGTTCTCCAACAGAAATTTGATTGATTGTATGAACCGGCGTTCCGCTGCTGTCAGACAAAAAACCAAATCCCCTCGTAATTTTATTGAGTGGAGATAATCCTTTCATTTTTTCCGCATAAATCTCCATCCGATGTCTGCAAATCCGTAGCTGTTCCTGAAATTGCATTTTCAATTGTTCGACAAAAACTAATGGTTTCTGTTTATGGGCATCCAGTTTCAAATAAAACCGTTCCTGCAGTTTTGTCTCGAGTTCTGAAAGATGCTGCCGTCTGGTTTCAAGACGGTTCTGCGGGCTGTATCTTGCAAGAATATTTTCATAATTCACTGTCTTCGACCGTCTCTGCTCCATCTGCGCATTGATGTGATAACGAAGCGTCTGCCGGAATACATACAGTTTATTCTCAAATTCAGCATATTCAAAAGATGCGATTTCTGCTGCCGCAGAAGGTGTTGCCGCTCTTTTGTCTGCCACAAAATCAGCAATCGTCGTATCGGTTTCATGACCGACCGCCGAAATAACCGGCGTCCTGCAGTCAAAAATCGCCTGCGCGACAATTTCTTCATTAAATGCCCATAAATCCTCAATGGAACCGCCTCCACGGCCGACGATAATCACGTCGAGATCCATACGGTCTAAACATCGGATTCCATTGACAATGTCTTTTGCCGCTTCCGCTCCCTGAACCAGCGCCGGGTAAAGATAAATCTGCACATAGGGATTTCTCCGTTTGGAAACGGTAATAATATCGTGAATGGCAGCGCCGGTGCCCGCAGTACACACCCCAATCTTTGTGGCATATGCCGGAATGGGCTGTTTGTACATGGCGTCAAAAAGACCCCGCTCTTCCAATTCTTTTTTTAACTGTTCGTATCTCTGATACAACAGTCCGGTGCCCTCTAACACAATCTCTCTGGCATAAAGCTGATACTGTCCGCCGACTTCATATACGTCGACTTTTCCCAGAACAATGACTTTCTGTCCCTCTTCCAATTGAAATTTTAAACCGCCGCGGTTTCCGGAGAACATGATGCATTTGATGACTCCCGTGTGGTCTTTGAGGGAGAAATAAAGATGCCCGGATGTATGATATTTGCAATTACTCACTTCTCCTTTTACATAAACGCTGCTTAAAAGGAAATCCTGCTGCACCATACGTTTGATATATTGATTGATTTGTCCTACGGAATAAACTGACTGATTCATGCCGCCTCCTATTGGAATTTTTCCCAAAATCAGATTCCAATATGCAAAATTAATCGTTTGGCTCTATAAACTTTGCAAGAATCCCATTCACAAATTTCGGAGAATCCTCCGTACCATACTTTTTTGCCAATTCTACTGCCTGGTCGACTGCTACCAGCTGCGGAATCTCCGGATCCTGTTTCATTTCAAAATATGCAAGTCTCAAAATTGTCAAATCCACCTTTGACATTCTCTCCGTCTTCCATCCAACAGCGACATGATTGATCATCGCATCAATCTCCTCCACCTGCTTTGAGATCTCTGCAATCCTCTTTTTGATGAATCCCCTGTCTTCTTCAGAAATCGGTTCTTTGATTTGTTCCAACCGGAATTCCTTCAATTCTTCTACGTCCTCTAAGTTTTCCATCTTGTCCAAATAACGGTCAATCTGCTCCTCCATGTCCTGTTCTTCGTGAAAATTGAAAAGATATAATAAACGAAATATATTTTCTCTTAAAAAAGCCCTGTTCATTACTCCTCCTGATTTGACATAAAAATCCAAGAAGGGTGTCTGAATAGACACCCTTCTTATCTGTTCTTTAATTTGATGCCACGTTTGAAATGTTCACATTTACATTTGCCACTTCCATACCTGTCATATTTTCCAATGTACTCTTGACTTTATCCTGTACCTTTTTCGAAATCGATACAATATTTTCATTCATTCTGATAATAATGGATAAATGAACAAGCACCGAACCTTCACTAACCTCTACATGGACGCCTTTGGACAACTTTTTCATTCCAAGTTTGGAAATCAGCTCTGAAGTAATATTTCCAGCCATTGCCAGCACACCGTCAACTTCTGTCGCTGCCATTGCTGCAATTACCGCAAGAACATCATCACTAATGCGTACATCTCCTAAATCAGAATTATCATATATTTTATACGTATTTCTTTGTCCGTCCATAAAGACCTCCTTAAATCAAAATCTGGCATTATTATATCATTACTGATTTATTTTTACAATCTTTATTACATTTTTCTCTGCATGATTTTGATTCAGGAAAAGTCCATAAACAAACAACTTCATATCCGGCAAACACTTACTCTTTCGCCGGAGTGATTATAATATGGTCTGCACTCATTCCGGTTTTTCTTTTGACGACACTTTCTACCTGTGTTTTCGCATTCTCATTTAATTCACTTTCCGGTAAAATGACGTCAACCTGTTCGTCTGTGATGGTCACGAGAACATTTTCATATCCCTTGGCAGCCAGAAGACTCGCAATCGTATTTTCCAATTCGATATGATTCTGCAGTTCCACCATGGAATCTACCGCCTCTTTCTTCTGGGTATCGGATAGGCTGTCGTTATCGATGATTTTTTGCAGATCTTCCATATTTTGCGACCGGACCTGTTCTTTATTCAGTTTTGCTTCCACATAGTATTTTCCCAGTTCGGTCTGATTGGTCAGCACAGCCGCACCCGGCTCCAGCGTAGTCTCCTCCGGTTCGTCCATGCTTTGAATATCCTCAGTTCCCGTCAGCTGTGCGTCCGTCGCATAGACCTGCTCATAGACATCATTGTTTGCCTGTTCTGCCTTTTCTCCTAAAGTTCCGTTATCATATGTATATTTCACATAGCCTGCCACTGCAATCAAAATGGCAAGTCCCGTGACAATGACCTGATTTTTTTTAATTAATTTTTTCATACTCCCTCCATTAAATATCTATAATTGTAATTTTATGTACCGGAACATCAAATAATGCTGACAACATGTTGATGATTTCCTGTTTTACCTGTACGTCAGAAACGCCTTTTGCAGTCACGGCGATTCCTCTGACGCCCGGGCAGATTTCTTTAATGACATAAGGCTCGTCTGTTCCGTCCTTTGACAAAATCACGGTCTTTCTGTTGACCGAACGGTCCGTTTCTTCCCTGCTTTCCTCCTCCAGTGTCTTTTCCTGTTCCTCCACATCTTCTTTTACTACCGCCTCCTCACTTTCTTTTAATGTAATGACTGCGTGAACCTGGGATACGCCCTGCATGGAGTCAATCAGTTTTTCAACTTTTCCTTCCATTTCCTTTGCGTAATCTGTGACGTTAACTGTTGTTACAATTTCTTCTGCAGTTTTCTCCGTCGGATTCTCACTATCAACGTATGAAAATACAATGAGAATTATTCCGGCTGCAATCAGCAAAACAATTTTACCCCGGTCAAGGTTTTTCAAAGAAATCTTTTTCTTTTCCATTTTTTGCCCTTTCATATATTTTACTCTCGATTTCTTCTGCCTCTTCCATATAGGAAGTGTCTGCGTTTAATGAAATTTCCCCGATAATCTTTTCGGGGTCGAAATCGGAATCAAAGAACTGAATCAAGGGATTCAGCACAAAAATCAGAAGCAGAAACCCTGCAAATAGTTTGATGTATTTCTGATATCCCGAGTCCGGAAAAATATTTAAGACCAGCGATATCACAAACGTAAAAACACAGATATTTTTGACATAGGAAAAAATCCACTCCATACAGCCCTCCGAAACCAATTTATAAATCAGGATTTCCCTTCAGACTCCTTTTACGGTCAGACAGACAACGCCGATACAGATGATAAAAAGCAGCGCGCTTCCCATAACCAGTTTTAATAAAAATCCAATGCTGTCAGAGACAATCTGCAGCGCAGACAAAATCCGTTCATCTGCAACCGGTTGTATCACTGCGGACAGCACCCTGAAAGCAATATGATAAATTTCCATTTTGATACATGGTATTCCGCAGAGGAGTAAAATGACAATGACCGCAAACACGCCAATCACGTTTTTGATCAGATTTGAAGTTCCCAGTAAGATTCCCGCATAAGAGTTTGCACTATTTCCAAACCAGGGAATTGCGCTGATCATTTTCTGGAACGTGGTATTTTTAATCCCGTCAATCGATGGCAGAATCATCGCCTGAATCATGTTGACTCCGCAGATTGCTCCGACGAGAAATTTATTGCTAAACAAAATAAACCGTTTTAATAAATCTGCCAAACGGGACAAAAAATCTTCCTGCGATAAATTATTCACCAGCCCTACTGCAAGATAGATTTTAATCAATGGAATGACAACGGTAGAAAATACAAATTGTACCAGACCGATTGCCAGGACAAAGACCTCATAAAAACCGGCGGCAGATGCCTGTCCCAAAAGAGCGACTGATACAAAATACGTCGGAATCAATGCGGCCATAAACTGTAACAGAACGTCGATAAATCCGGTCGCGACCTGACATACAGTTTCAAAAATTGTAATAATGCCTGAAATAACCAGAAGATAACAGACATAAAACCCCATATTGGATACATGGTCTTTTGAAAAAACATTCGCAAAATTTGTAAAAAATGCGGAAATGATAATTACAAGCAGGACATTCATCATAATCCCACGGACAAACACCAGATCTCCAACTGTTTTTTCCCGGACCAGAGCTGCGCTGTCCTGAAACACCTGTTTCAGATCTCCCTGCATTAATTCTTTTAAAATGGTTTCCACCTTAATCTGTCCATACCCATTTTTTTCTAAGACCTGTTTACTGTCATAAAAATCAAAGTCGTCTATCGACAACAAATCCTCCCCATCAACCTGAACCGGAAACAGAACAAATAACAGAACAATCCATAAAAATCCTTTTTTCATGATAACAAGGTTCCTATCAGTGAAATAATCTCACTAAATATCGGTAAACTAATCAGCAGAATCGACATTTTCCCAAAAATCTGAATCTGGTTTGACAGCGCTGCATAACCACAGTCCTTTGCAATATCCGAGGAGATTTCCGAGATAAAAGTAATTCCTAAAATTTTCAACAGGATTTTGATATATTCCGTGCCGACATTTCCCAGAGATGTGATGTGCTCCAGCAGTTCAATAATATTTTTCAATCCCCTGATTGAATAAATAAAAATAAAGATACAGCCGGCGATGGAAATCAAAATGCCGTATTCCGATTTCATCGTTTTAAACTGCACTGCCATCAGTGCGGAAACAATTCCTACAATTCCAATCACTAACATGCGCACCCCTATAAATCAAACAGATTTTGAATTGTTACAAATAAATCATAAATATATGGAATAATCCACATTAACACAAGAATAAGTCCTGCAAGACTGGTCAAAAACGCCTGTTCTTCCCGACCGCTATGTTTTAATATCTGTCCTACAACCGAAACAATGATTCCCACTGCCGCAATCCTAAAAATTAAACTGATCTCCATATTTGAAACCTAAATCAAAAAAATTCCTGCCATCATTCCACCCATCAAACCAAGAGAGAGATATAATCTACACTGTTCTCTTTTCTCCTGATTTAAACAGCCAAGTTTTTGTTTCAACTGTTCCTCATAAAAATTAATCCTGCCAATCTGACTTTCTAAATCAGAAATGCCAAGTTCCCTGCCCAACCGTTCAATCTGCCCGATATCCTCCTCTTTCAGCGCCGTCTGCGCCCGGAGATAACTGCACCCTTTCTCCCATGCGTCAAAAAACCGCTTTCCTCTATGCAGTTCGTCAAGAACAGCGGAAAAGAACTCATAAAAATGTTTGGATTTTCTTAATTCCAGTAAATTTTCTTCTATCGTATAATTCTGATAACGAAGTCCGCCTTTTAACTGTTCAAGCAGCATGATAAATTCTTCCAGCATCCGGAGACGGCAAAGATAACGTTTTTGCAGCGTCAGTCCGCAGTATCCGCCGGATAACACAATCAAGATGATTCCGACTGCCTTGCAATACATTGATACTTGTCCCACCTTTCTATCAAAACAAAATAGTCAAATTGTTGATACAATCTGCTTCCCAGACGATTTTCAACCTGTTCTAAATATTCTCCGTGAATTGTTGCCAAAAGACGCACGCCGCTGTTTAATGCATATTGCAGCGCCTCCTTCTCTTTTTCTTCTCCAATTTCGTCCACTGCAATGATTGTCGGCCCCAATGCCCTGATTGCCATGAGGATTCCTTCTCTTTTGGAAATATTGGATAAAATATCCGCCCTCTCGCCTAAATTGATTTGCGGGACTCCTAAATATGCTCCGGAGATTTCATTTCTCTCGTCTATAACTGATATGCTTGTCCCAAGACAATTATGACTGATTTCACGAATCAAATTCCGAAGCATTGTCGTTTTCCCCATTCCCGGTCTGGAAATGATTAACGTATTTTTTATCCGGTCTCCATCCGCAATCTGCCGGATGAGTCCGCTTCCATATTGCTCAATTGAATGGCAGAGACGAAAATTCATGAACCGGATATGTTTCATTCCTTGAAATTTTCCATTGATATAGACTGCCTCACCCGCCAGTCCTACCCGATGGCCGCCGGGGAGCGTCAGATATCCCTCCTTTAATTCTTTCTCATAAGCATATGCAGAATAGTTTGTAATCCGTTCAAATAATTGATCGAGGTCTTCCGGAAGAAGACGGCATTCTTCATAAATCCGTTCCCCAAAAAGACCTTTTACAATCACCGGCTGACAGACACGAAGGCGGATTTCCGTAGTATCATTCACTTCCTTTTCCAGCCAGCTCCAAAACTTTTGTGTAAAATATTTCTTTAAAGAATCCATTCTAAATCTCCTCATAAAAATATATGATTTATTAACATCAATATTCTATTTACTTTTATGATTTATCATTGTAAACTTCTCTTAGGGGGTAAATATCACACCATGCACAAAAAGAGAAATCATTTATATTTTTTAATCGGAACAACTTTAGCAATGCTGCTGTTTGTTCAGGTTTTTATCGACAATACACTGACAGATTTTAATACGTCCAGGGTTGCCAAATCAAACAATCAGGAACAAAATGAAAAAATGCAGCAGGGCGCACAGAATCAATATAATTCTGTTCAAAAAATTGTCCTTGATAAAGATAAGATATGTCTGAATAAAGGCGACAACCGATACTTATACACTGATATTCAATATGACAGGCAAGATAATTTACCGGACGAATCCCTCGTATGGGAAAGTTCTGATACGGCAGTGGCTACGGTCAATCAAAATGGCGTTGTGACTGGCATTGCAAATGGCGAGGCAGACATTACACTCCATTCCGGCAGTGGAAAAATATCAGCGGTATGTCATGTTTCCGTCAAACCGGTCCAATATGTCGCCATGACATTTGACGATGGTCCGGGACCCTATACGCACTCTCTGCTGGATGCTCTCAATACCTATCACTGTAAAGCGACATTTTTCGTTGTAGGGTACAATTTAGAAAAATATTCGAATGAATTAAAAGAAGCCTATCAAAGTTTTATGGAAATCGGAAATCATTCATACCATCATAAAAACCTGGCGGACGCGGACAAAAAAACAATTCAAGAAGAGCTTAACACAAACAATCAATTGATTTATCAAACGATTGGTTCCTACCCGACGCTGCTGCGTCCTCCTTATGGCATCAAAAAGACCGCCATCCGCAAACTTTGTGATCTGCCAATCATCTTATGGTCGGTAGATACGGAAGACTGGAATCATCAGAATATCAAGTATCTGCGAAAATATCTGCTCAGCCATTTGGGAGACGGCGAGATTGTTTTAATGCATGATATTCATGAAAAGTCTGTCGCAGCAGTAATCGAAACACTTCCGGAAATCATCAGCCGGGGATTCGAACTGGTCACCGTCAGTGAATTGTATCAGATTAAAGGAATCGACTTAAAACCCGGAAAACTATACTATAATACGAATAACAAAAATCGGTAAACGCGAAAAAGCACTTTGAAAAATTCTTCAAAGTGCTTTTGATTTTCCGGGATATCAAAGTAATAACTTTTTTATGCAATACTTCCAAAACCTTGTTCAATCATTTCATTTGTGATAACAGGTCTTTTTTGGAGTACTTCTAGAACAACATTATTAATTAAGTCATACGCATATTGTCTTTCCTCACCTTTTTTTGATGCTTTATACATATTTTGAAGTTCCTTCGACATTTTTTTCTTATTGTACACCGTTTTGTCGGCGACCTCATTGAATTCATCCTGAGTCAGATAAGAGGTCATAACAATATCCAGAAATTCTTCTTTCACAATGCGAAACAGACTTACTGCATCATCCTCAACAACCCGGTCTGCCACAGACTTTGCCATAGCTCCTGCCACAGTTCCACCAACCATACCGCCAACAGCTCCCATAAAGCCTGCAAGCGGTCCTGTAGCTGCTCCTAAAGTTGTACCGATTGCTTCTCCGACCACGCCTCCAGCAACTCCAGCGGCTCCAATTGAAGCATTTTTTGCCAGCTGCTTTGCCGAGATTTTTCCACGACATGCTCTGCATATATCTGGTCCAACCACTACTGCAACCGTTATGGTTCCATTAACAAGTGATTCTCCGCTCACTTTGTCCAGATGAATTTTCTTTCCAAAGGAACTTTTTGCAAGAGATGATGTATTAATTTTTTTCCCTATTTCCTGACTTACTTTGTATATTGGATTTATTCTATTCGTTGCGCCATTGTTATTTGTCTCTGGTAGTTTGTTAAATAGATATTTTCTGTTTGCCTGCATACGAACAGTATAGATTACTGAGCTTTTTAATAATACTTTTCCTGATACTTTCAGACTGGATTTGGCAGCAGATTTTAAATCTCCTCCAGACCATATAACGCGCGCAAAAACACAAATCCCTGCAATTGATGCTCCATATGAGGAAATAATTGCTCCCTGAACAATATCAAGACTAATGGACTGAATGTTTCCTGCAGCGGCAAACCGGTAACTTGTTTTATAATCAAAATAACCCTTCTTCAGATATTTCTCTGCCGGTGTCCCCGGTTCAATCCCTTTATCCTTGTATACTCCTTTATTGATATCTTCCTGTAATTTTGCTTTAATCTCATTATATTGATCTTTGGGAACTTCAACACTTTGATTTTTACTGATATAATCATGATTTGAATCTTTAAAAGCATTATAATAAGTTTCTGACGCAGTTTTGCAATATTTTATTTGTATTTTCTGACCATTAACAATTTTGTCTGCACCATCTAAAATCTTCTTTCCATTGATATCAATCTCCTGACCTTCCACTTTTTTCCCAAGCATTTGATCGAAGGTTTTGCTTGCATATTCTGCCGCATATCCATGACCATTAATACCATTCATTAAGGATCCGTTCTCATTAAAAGAATTTTGACGTTCAGACGCTGCTGCCATCGTACCGACATTACTCATATTACGATTCAATGATTCCATTTGATTGTATTTATCAAATTGCTGCTGCGCTTGGTCGAGTGTGTTTTTTGCATACGCTGCCATGCCGCTCTCTTCCGGCACATCTGATTTCATTTCTTCCTTAAACAATGCAGATGCCAGTTCACTATCACATACACTTGATATTCCATTCAAGAGTGCTTCTGAGGATATCTGTAAAATATTTTGAGGCAGTGTACTGAATTCATATCCACAGCCCTCTCTTACAACATGCACAATTCCAATCTGCCCATTTTGATATAAATTTACGGAATGCAATCCGGAAAATGGAATCTGTATTTTTATAGCATAGGATTCATCTGGCTGATAAGCAATATAAATCCCTGTCAAAGTCACTGCAATACCGTATTCGCGTAATTCGTCTTCATTTAAACTGGGTTTCACAGAAAAATAGTATATCTCCTCATTTTCGTCTAAATCAAAATAATTTAAAAAGGCAGTTACTCGTCCATAAGGAAAATTTTTTATAAATTTATGGTCCTCCGCATTGCTGTCATTCCTTTCAAAAAGGTCTGCTAAATTTTGGGCATTTTGCTCCAATATTTGAATGGTCAACGGCCCGGTAGCAATGTTTTCCATCTCCGAAACTCTTTTTTCGCGCAAATAATATCTTCTGAACATATATACGGCAACAGCAATATATACCAAAAGCATCTGCGTAGTAAAAAAGATTGTGAGAAAAAATGCAAGAAATGCAATAATCCAGATTTTGTATTGATGATAAAAATCCGTTACTGCGGGCTTCATTTCCTGAACGAGCCTTTTAATCAAAATGGCCAATAAAATTAAAATTACTAGAATAACAATATAATGCATTTTATTTTCCTCCGTTCATTTGTACATCAATCATTATATATGATAATAAGGACATATATTTATCCCTGTATTTTTGAAACTTTTTACAATAGGGATTATGTTTTTAAAAAATCATTTATTTATGATAAGGTTCTCCGCATATAATCCGGTAACTTCGATATATCTGTTCCAGTAAAATCACCCGCATCAACTGATGTGGAAATGTCATTTTGGAAAAACTCAGTTTGAAATCTGCACGGGAAGATACAGACGCATGTAATCCCAGAGAACCACCGATAATAAACACCAGATTTCTTGTCCCATGTACTTCCAGTTGTTTTATCTTTTCCGCCAGCTGCAGAGAATCCAATTCCGTTCCACGAATCTCTAATGTAATCACATAGTCATCCTCTTTGATTTGTTTTAAAACCCGTTTTGCTTCTTTCCTTTTCACAATGTCCATTTCTGTCCCGCTGGCATTTTTCTGCGTCTTTTCATCGTCCACTTGTATGATATCAAGACGGCAATAGGAAGAAAGTCTTTTTCGATACTCATTTATTGCATCTGTATAAAATTTTTCTTTAATTTTTCCTACGCAAATAATTGTAATTTTCATACGGCACCTCATCGAATCTATGCTTATCAGATATTTACCAGTATAACACCTTAGAGTAAAATATTAGTTGGCAAGAAAAATTAAAAAAGTAAAAGGAAGAGGCACGAAACCTCTTCCATATCACAT
>CANQMA010000017.1 GCA_947624875.1 uncultured Lachnospiraceae bacterium | reverse complement strand
AAGAAAAGCGAAGGACAGCCAATTTGTTTCATGACGCATTGGTGCCTTTCGCAGAAAGGCGGATTATAAAAATGAAAAAGAACTATCAGAGACGCTGCAACATCATCATCGGTCTTGCAGCCATGTCTATTTTAGGACTTTTAGGGAAGTTTTCCACAGTAAAGGCGGCAGATTTGACAGAAGAAATGACGACAGCCGTTGCTGTTTTGGAGGCGATGGATATCAACGACCTTGAAATTGCAGGGCCGGAGCGTGTGTTTGCTTTTGAAAAGGAGGTTTCGTTTACTTTAAAGGCAAAAAAAGGGACGAAAACAGAAAAGTTATTAAAGCGGCAATCGGCAGAGAACCAAACTGATTATGGGAGAGGGTACAGTTATCAATGGAGTTCGTCTAATAAAAAAGCAGCAAAGTTTAAAGAAACAGTGGAAATAATTCCGGGAAACTCCTGTGTCATGGTACCATACGCCGCGCTAGACCGGCCAAACGTTTTTAAAGTAAAGGCGGGCGTTGCTGTGATTCAGTGTAAAATTAAGGATTCTTCAGGCAGGCAGGTGGCCTTGACCAAAAAGCTTAAGGTCTTAAAAGGGACGCCGCTTCAAAAGGTTCAAATCGGAGAAAAGCGTCTGACAAAAGCGCAGCGTCATGAAAAGCAAACAGTCCTATATTCAAACAGCCATAAAAAAAATACAAAGATTAAAATCAACGTAAAAAAGGGCTGGAAAGTGAAACGTGTTTCTGTGGACACCAATGCGAATGGAATATATCAAAATATTACAAAAAAGAAAAAATTCTCTACGAAGACCGATAGAGATATCACTGTAAATATACAGTTACAGCACAAAAAGACCGGTTCTATCTTCTTATACAATGTGGATATTGACCGGTACAAAGAACATAAGATTGCGTTTGGAGATGACTTTTACGACGGCTGCGGACTGGTCTGCCGAAAAACAGCATGGAATGTTCCGATGATTCCGAAATATACGGTTGTGCTGAAATATAAGAAAAATGCAAAAGCAACCGATCCGTATTCGTTTAAGAGTACAAAGAGTTTACTGTATAAGTTAAAGAAGTACTGGGGATATAGCGATCAGACGGTTCAGATTAAAAACGGCCAGATGATTTATAAAGAAGCTTTCGGGTTTGAAACTTGGACTTACTGCACATCAAAAGCTTCTATCAAAACTACCGTAAAGAAGCTGGAACGATTATAGGCAGGGCGCGCTATGAAGGAACTGATTGACAAACTGGCGCAAACCCATAGCCTTTCGCAGAATGAGTGGGAGCAGGTGATTTCTGCGGATTTTGAGCTGGACGGTCTGTTTCAGCGGGCAGGTGAAGCCAGAAAAAGTGTATATGGCAGTAAAGTTTTTGCGCGGGGACTGATAGAAATTTCCAGTTATTGCAAAAATGACTGTTACTACTGCGGCATCAGGCGCAGCAACCATAATGCGCAAAGATACCGGCTGACCAAAGAGGAAATTTTAATGTGCTGCGCTCAGGGATATGCGCTTGGATTTCGCACGTTTGTCCTTCAGGGAGGAGAAAATCCATACCACACAAAGGAACGGATATGCGACATTGTTTCGTCCATGAAAAAAAGTTATCCGGACTGCGCAGTGACGCTTTCGTTAGGCGAAAGGGACGAGGAAACTTACCGCGCGTGGCATGAAGCGGGGGCAGATCGGTATCTGCTGCGCCATGAAACCGCAGACGAACTCCATTACGAAAAGATACACCCGAAGTCCATGCGTTATCAAAACCGAATGAACTGTCTGGAAATTCTGCACAGAATCGGTTATCAGACAGGCTGTGGATTTATGGTGGAATCTCCGTATCAGACGGCGCACTGTCTGGCAAAGGACATGCAGTTTATAACGGCGTTTCAGCCTGAAATGGTGGGAATTGGGCCGTTTATTCCCCATCGGGATACAAAGTATAAAAATCAAAGGCAGGGTTCTCTAAAACAGACCTTAAAAATGATTGCGCTGACGCGGCTGGCGCTGCCTCATGCCCTGATACCGGCAACAACAGCGCTGGGAACAATTGATCCGAGAGGACGGGAACTGGGCCTATGCGCCGGCGCCAATGTAGTGATGCCGAATTTATCTCCGGAGCAGGTACGGGGGAAATATGCGCTTTACGATCATAAACTCTGTACCGGAAAAGAGGCGGCAGAAGGGATTTCCCATCTGGCTCAGAGCATAAGAAGCGTAGGATATCACCTTGTATGCGACAGGGGCGACTATATCGCATAGAGGATTGCCCGGAGAGAGGATTACGCATGGCGCGGTAAGAAATTGGAAAGGAACGATTGGAAATGTACAATAAATATTCGATGAGAGCGGAGGAGTTTATTGACCATCAGGAAATATTGGACACGCTTCAATATGCGGAAGAAAATAAAAATAATAAGGCACTCATCAACCGGATTTTAGAAAAAGCAAAGCCGAAAAGGCGCGGACGGGAAACGGTCTGCGAGGGGCTTGACCACAGAGAAGCGCTAGTACTGTTATCCTGTGAACTTCCGGAAGTGACGGAAAAAATTTACCGGCTGGCAGAGCAGATTAAACTGGCTTATTACGGAAACAGGATTGTCATTTTTGCGCCGCTATATCTGTCCAATTATTGTGTCAACGGCTGCCGGTACTGTCCTTATCATTTGGAAAATCAAAACATTCCGAGAAAAAAACTCACGCAGGAGCAGATACGTCAGGAAGTGATTGCGCTTCAGGATATGGGACATAAACGGATTGCGGTTGAAGCAGGGGAGGATCCGGTAAACAATCCAATCGAATATATTCTTGACTCCATTCAAACCATTTACTCCATCAAACATAAAAACGGAGCCATCAGGCGCGTGAACGTGAATATTGCCGCCACCTCCGTTGAAGAATACCGTATGTTGAAAGAGGCAGAAATCGGCACTTATATTTTATTTCAGGAAACGTATCACAGGGACAGTTATCTGGAACTGCACCCGACGGGCCCGAAGCATGATTATAATTACCACACTGAGGCGATGGATCGCGCGATGGAGGGCGGCATTGATGATGTCGGTCTGGGCGTGCTGTTTGGTCTGGAACGGTATCGGTATGAGCTTGCGGGGCTTTTGATGCACGCCGAGCATTTAGAGGCGGTGCATGGCGTCGGGCCGCATACAATCAGTGTGCCTAGAATTAAAAGGGCAGACGGGATTGATCCGGATCAGTTTTCCAACGGAATCAGTGATGAGATTTTTGAAAAAATCTGCGCGGTAATCCGGATTGCAGTGCCATATACCGGAATGATTATTTCTACGAGAGAAAACAAAAGCGTCCGCGAGCGGGTTCTCCGTCTTGGAATTTCGCAGATTTCAGGTGGTTCAAGGACTTCAGTGGGCGGTTACAGCGAGCAGGCGCGCCCGACGGATACCGAACAGTTTGACGTTTCCGACCAGAGGACTTTGGACGAGGTTGTCCGCTGGCTGATGGAAATGGAATTGATTCCGTCGTTTTGTACTGCGTGTTATCGAGCGGGGCGTACCGGAGACCGCTTTATGAGCTTTTGTAAATCAGGACAGATTTTAAATTACTGCCACCCGAATGCGCTGATGACTTTGCAGGAGTATCTTGAGGACTATGCTACGGAGCAGACGAAACAGATTGGCGCGCGTCTGATTGCAGAGGAACTGAAAAAAATTCCCGATTGCAAGGTGCGTAAAAGAGCAGAGCAGTGGTTAGGAAAGATTGCAGAGGGAGCGAGAGATTTCAGATTTTAGGAAAGATTGCAGAGGGAACGAGAGATTTCAGATTTTAGGAAAGATTGCAGAGGGAATGAGAAATTCCGGATTTTAGGAGAATGTTATGAGTCTTAATATGACGCCGTCGGGAGAACGAATTCATATCGGACTTTTCGGCAGAACCAATGCGGGGAAATCGAGCCTGTTCAATGCGATTACAGGACAAAACATGTCGATTGTCTCCGATAAAAAAGGAACGACAACCGATCCGGTGTACAAAGCAATGGAGCTGCTGCCACTTGGGCCGGTGCTGTTGATTGACACGCCGGGCTATGATGATGCGGGAAAACTCGGAGCTTTGCGTATGAATAAAACGATGGAGGTTTTGGGAAAAACCGATATCGCAGTTTTGGTCGTGGACGCAGCTTCCGGTATACAGCAGACGGAAGAACAACTGCGCACGCTTTTTTTGGAGCGTCAGATTCCGTTTCTGATTGTCTACAATCAATGCGATGGTACTGAAAGTCTGCCGGAAGCAAACGGGGAGAATGTCATTTTTGCCGATGCTAAAAATCCGGAGAGCATTTTTGCGCTCAAGGAGCGTCTGGCGCGAATGATGCCGGATCAGGAAAAGCGGAAGTTTCTGGCGGCAGACCTCATAAAGCCGGAGGGCTGGGTTGTTTTGGTCATTCCGATTGATGGCGCGGCGCCAAAGGGCAGACTGATTCTGCCACAGCAGCAGGTGCTCAGAGAACTTTTGGAGGCGGGCGTTTTGACGGTAAGTGTCAGGGAATGTGAACTGGAAACGGCGTTAGAAAAACTAAATTTCAATATATCGCTGGTGATTACAGACAGTCAGGTTTTTTCCAAAGTTGCAAAAATTGTTCCGAAAGAAATTCCACTGACGTCCTTTTCGATTTTGATGGCAAGATACAAAGGTTTTTTGGAAACCGCACTGCGGGGTGCAGACGCGATTGACCGACTGCATGACGGCGACGTGGTGTTAATTTCAGAGGGCTGCACCCATCACAGGCAGTGCGAAGATATCGGTACGGTTAAAATCCCGCGCTGGTTTCAGGAATATACGAAAAAAAATCTGGTGTTTGAGACAAGCAGTGGAAGGGAATTTCCACAGGATTTATCCGGATATTCGCTGATTGTTCATTGCGGAGGCTGTATGCTCAATGAGCGGGAAATGCGTCGGAGAATGAAGCTGGCCGAAAACGCAGGCGTGCCGTTTACCAATTACGGAGTTGCGATTGCAAAAATGAAAGGAATTTTAGAAAGAAGTATTGAAATTCTGAAGGAGAAAATCAATGAAGGATTTACTGACAGACTTAAATGAGGCGCAGAGAGAAGCGGTCACCTCTACGGAGGGATTTGTCCGCGTCGTTGCGGGTGCCGGTTCCGGAAAGACGAGAGCGCTTGCGTACCGGTTCGCTTATCTGGTAAATGTTCTCGGAATTCTGCCGGGAAATATTCTCTGCGTGACGTTTACGAATAAATCGGCAAATGAAATGCGTCAGCGGATTCATCAACTGACCGGCGACAATGATACCGGATATATCAATACGTTTCATGGCTTCTGTGTTTCCATTCTTCAGGAAGACAGTTATGCGGTATCGTATCCGAAAAACTTTCTGGTGCTGGACAATTCCGATATTGATTCCATGCTGCAGATTATTTACGAAGAACGCGGACTGACATTGCGGGATAAAACGTTTGGCAAGGCGCGCGATATGATAGAAATGCGCAAACTGTTTCAAAATCCCGACTACTATGAGGATATGATTCCGATGTCGTTAGACGCCTTAAAAGAAAAATACGACACCGCAGTGGAAGTCGACGATATTATTTTCTACGGATATCTCTATCAGGAAAAGAAATGCTTCGGTCTGGATTATAATGACCTGATTAAGTTTTCACTCTATATCTTTTCCACGCATGAGGATATTAAACTGAAATGGCAGAAGCGTCTGGAATATATTATGATTGATGAGTTTCAGGATATTGACCGGATTCAGTACCAGCTTATGAGCGTGCTCTGCGCATATCATAAAAATCTTTTTGTTGTGGGAGATCCGGATCAGACGATTTATACATGGCGCGGCGCGGACGGAAAATATCTGTTGGAATTTGAACGCAATTTTAAGCCGGCAAAAACAATTATGATGATGAAAAATTATCGCTCGACACCGCAGATATTACGCGTGGCAAATTCGCTGATTGATAAAAATGTACACAGAATCAAAAAAGATTTAATTCCCACGCTCTGCGGGGACGGGCCGGTCTACTGCCACCATGCAAAAACCTCCAAAGAGGAGGCGGAGTGGATTGCAGAGCAGATTGAGGAACTTAGAAAAAAGCAGGTACCTTACGGGGATACTGCCATTTTATACCGCGCGCATTTTGTGACAAGGACGGTTGAGGAAGTTTTTCTCCAAAAGAAAATCCCGTACACGATTTACAGCGGAGTTCAGTTTTTTGACCGCATGGAGATTAAAGACGCGCTGTCTTATCTCAGAATGATTGCATATAAAGATGATTTGTCTTTTCTGCGGATTGTGAATGTGCCAAAACGAAATATCGGACAGCGCAGAATGAACTTTCTGCAGGAGTACGCCGGAAAACATCAGTGTTCGCTGTATGACGCGCTGATACAATCCGCAGACGATCCCCTGTTTCAGAAAACGGACGCAAAGCAGTTTATTACGTTGATGGAACGCCTGTCTGCCGATTATGAAAACAGACCGATTTCAGAGCTGCTTGCGGATTTATTAAATAAAAGCGGGTACGAAAAAATGCTCCGCACTGAGGGGAGTCAGGAGCGGCTCGACAATCTTGCCGAATTAAAGCAGTCGGTCTATGAATATGAAACGACCTGCGGGGAAGAAGTGACGTTAGAAAGTTATCTTTCCCATATTGCGTTGTTTACCAATCATGATGTGGCGCAAACGCAGGATACGGTGAAGCTGATGACGGTTCATGCGGCAAAGGGACTGGAGTTTCCGTATGTGTTTTTGTGCGGTATGAATGAAGGGGTATTTCCTGCGAGAAAGACCAACACGCTGGAGCGCATGGAGGAGGAGCGGAGACTGGCGTTTGTCGCTGTGACAAGGGCAAAAAAGGCACTGTATCTCTCGGAGGCGGAGGGATTTCATTTTGACAGGACGCCGCGTTTCCCTTCAAGGTTTCTTTTCGATATTGACCAGTCGCTTTTAACGTATACAAAAAAGCCGGACGAAAGTCTGATTGAGGAGGCAAAGGCGTATATCCGCTTCAGGGAAAAGTTTTTGGAAGAAACGCCCAAACAGGAATTGTTCGCTGTTCATGAACGCGTAAGACATATGGTTTTTGGCGAGGGAACCATTATAGCGGTTGATACGGACAATGCCGCTTATGTGATACAGTTTGACGGAATGAAGACACCCAGACAGATTACCTTCAGGGTCCGGCTGGAAAAACTATAGACCGGATAAAAGCGGAGGATATTGAAAGATTATTTATGATACAACTTAGAAACATTTCTGAATTAAAATCACTTTATATGAACAGTAAGGAATGTATTTTATGATTCAAATATTAGTAGCGGAAGATGACAGGCTGATTGCAGAACTGATTGAAGCAAATCTTGAACAACAGGGTTATTCCTGCGTATGTGTTTATGACGGCGAGACGGCGGCGAGGAAGATGGAGCAGGAGACGTTTGATTTGTGCCTGCTTGATATTATGCTGCCAAAAATCAGTGGATATGAATTACTGGCGTATGCAAGAGAACTGGGGTATCCGGTCATTTTTATTACCGCGATGGGGCGTACACAGGATAAGGTCAAGGGATTAAAGTCCGGAGCGGACGACTATATTACAAAGCCATTTGAAATTGTAGAGATGATGGCGAGAGTAGAGAGCGTTCTGAGAAGATACCGGAAAATCGACACCGTTTTTTCAGAAGGGAATGTGGAAATCAACCTTGCATCAAGGAAAGTTACAAAAGACGGAAAACCCGTTTCTCTGACGGCAAAAGAATTTGACCTGCTTGTCCTGCTGGTACAAAACAAAAATGTCGCGCTTTATCGGGACAGCATCTATGAAAATGTATGGCGTGAGGAATATCAGGGGGAAAGCCGGACGGTTGACCTGCATATTCAACGGCTGCGCGCAAAATTGGACTGGAAAGACAAAATTCAGTCCGTTTATAAAGTGGGATACAGACTGTGTTGAATATTGGAGAACAGAAATGAAACTTTTTTGGAAAATTTTTCTGTCAATGACAGGCGTTATGATTATGATACTTTCTTTTGTCAGCAGTTTTATAATTCATGACACGTTTCAAAATTCCATAGAAAAAGAGATTGACAGTGCAGTGAATGAAAACAGAGTGATTTTGTATACATTTAGGAACGCGTTAAAGCTGTCACATAAAAACGACAGGGCTGAGGTCAGTGTAAAAGATTTACAGGACATACTCAGTCCGTTTCAGTTAGGGCAGAAAGATGTTTATACAGTCAATGTTTACGAACTGAACAGACTGGTTTACCAGACCGGAAATAAAGTGATTGAACACAAGATGGAAGCCGACGGACTGAAGGAAAATCAATGCAAGTACCGGATTATACAACTGGCGGAAACACATTATCTTGAGATTGCGTCTATGGCGCGGCTCGGCAGCAGCGGATATGTTTTGAATGTCTTTAAAAATGTGCAGGATTCTTTTGACAATGGAGCATATATGACTGAAAAATTCAGGGATTATATGATGATTGCGGTATTGATGAGTATTGTAGTTTCTTTTGTGACCTCCCGCCTGTTGACACGCCCGGTGAAAAAACTGACGGAAACAGTATGCAGAATGTCCGACGGTGATTATGACTGCCGCGCGGACGTTCATACGACCGGCGAGGTGGCTGTGCTGGTACGGCAGTTTAATGCGATGGCAGAGCGTTTGTCGGAAAATATGGAAAAATTAAAGGCGGAAGCAGAAAAGCAGGAAGAATTTACGGCGGCATTTGCGCATGAATTAAAGACGCCGCTGACTTCGGTAATCGGTTATGCGGATATGCTTCGGAGCAGAAATCTCACAGAGCAGAAACGCCGGAAATATTCAGAATATATTTTTTCACAGGGAAAAAGACTGGAAAAACTTTCCCATGAACTGTTAAATCTGATTTTGCTGGACAGGCAGGAGATTGAAATGCAGCAGATTGCAATGGAGGATTTCACAGAAAATATCAAGTCGGTTTTCCGTACCATACCCGCGACGGAACGGATTCGTTTTTCCGTTTCTTTTGGAAACGGACGGATATGGGGAAATCGGGAGCTTTTGCAATCCCTTTTTTATAACCTGATTGATAATTCCCGAAAAGCAATCGGTGCGGACGGCGCAATTACAGTGGTAGGGGAAATGGCAGAGAAGCAATACAAAATTTTAATTATAGATAATGGTTGTGGTATGAAAAAAGAAGAACTGGGAAAGGTCAGGCAGGCGTTTTATATGGTTGACAAATCCCGCGCCGGAGGAGAAAACAGCGCCGGTATAGGGTTGGCGCTCTGTGAGAAAATCATCAGTCTGCATCATGGGACATGGGAAATCCGGAGCGCGCCCCAAAAGGGGACAACGGTAACGGTGCTCTTTCCGGCAATGACGGGGAGGGAAGGTTCATGAAAAAAGTATTTGTGTCATTCGGAGCGATTGCCCTGATAATTGTAGCCTTTCTTCTGCCGGAGCTGGTCTATCGGAAGGTCATCAGGACATACGAAGAAAAGACAGCGTATGAAACGTTAAATTCCGAAATGGCGTTTGGTGACGAGAGTACGCAGGAAACCCTGAGGAAAATTGACGCGATTGGATATGCTTTTCAAAATCCGGATAAAATTACATTAGATGCTTTGGATTTTCAAGAAGACAGGAGCGGTTATTTACAGCTTCAATACCGGCTGCAAAACGATATGAAGCAATGGCTGATGCTGGAGTATCTGGGAAATGAAATGATTGACGATTTATTGTCTGAAAATCTGTTAAAATCCGGTATCAGGGAAGCCGGAGACCATGAAAAAGCATCGTACAGGCTTCGCTCTAAACAGGACATTGTCTATGATGTTTTTACGTTTGAACCCGCAAAAAGAGAAAGCAGCGGAATTACATTGCGCGTTTATGCCGACAGGGAAAGCAGGAAAATCTATATGATGTCTGTTTCCGGAAAGAAACTCGGACGTATCATGAAAAAATGGAGCAAAAAAACGGACAATCATCTGCTTTCTTATAACGCGGAAAATCTTGGAACGATAAAAAAATATTTAGGAAGTTATTATGGACTTGGGGAGAATTTAAAATATTACGGCTTTCGGAATAAAGTCATATTTGCGCTGGATAACGGCGCAAAATGGCAGGTGAAAATCAGCCGGAAAAAATCAGAAATTGTTATCGGATTTTGCGGATTTGAAAATAATTTCAAAAAATAGGACGATGATACAACCTTGTTACACGAATCCTTTATCATTATAGAAAATACATGATAAAGGAGGAAAGAGAGATGTATTTCTTTAGAAAAATGATTGTAGCAATGCTTGTGTTATCCCTGGCAGTCTGCATTTTGGGCAGAAAAACACAGAGGCAGGAAACTTCGGCGGCAGCCCCAAATGTTTGTCAGGCGTATCATGTATCCGGAGCGTATCTGTCGCTTGAAACAGAAATCAAAGACTCTCCGGAATATATTGATGAGATTACGGCTATTCCGCATAAAATATGCGGCAATATTGCCAAAAAGGTATTTTTGAAAAATGCCCGAAAAGCGAAATATGACAATACCGCAGACGACGGGGAATATTACGAGGACAAAAACGGCAGTCACATCAGCGTAATCAGAAATGAGGGCGTCAATTATTTCAGCAGTTTTTACTGGCATGTAATGAACTGTTTTCGGGCTGATCCGAGAGATGCGCGTTATAATGGAGACCAATTTTCCAAGACAAAAGAGTTTTCATTTATGTCCAGAGAGGAGGCTCTCAATGTTTTGACTAATCAATTACATCATCTGGGCATTGAATTGGGAGATATCGAATATACCTGTTACAGTCTGGATTATCAAACGCTGGAAAAAGAAGAATATGCAGAAGATATCAATGGCAGAGAAGATACTTCGGGATATAAAAAGCAATGGACATCAAAAGACAACTGCTATTTTTTCGCAATCAGACAAAAATATCAGGATATTGTGGAGTACCACAAATTTGCAGGGATTTATAAGAATTATGAAGATTGGAACAGTTCCATTCTGGCGTTGGTATCGGAAAGAGGACTGGAATCTTTGGAAATGTCCTGCGCGTTGCAGTTTCAAAAGACGGGAACCCGTCTGAAAATCAAAACGCCTCAGCAAATCCTTGACTGCATTTCCGAAAAATATGGAAATGGAATTGACGGAAAAACCTATACGATTACCTCATTTAATTTATGTTATATGACAGATATTTTAAACGGCTATAAGGTAACGCCGATATACCAGTGCCATATGATAGAAGAAAATGGTGAGGAAAAAAGAGTGGAACAGGTTTTAATCAATGCAGTGACAGGAGAGGAAATACAGTAGCAGAAAAGGGTGTAGGACAGCAGGAAAGAAAGTACAATCACAGAAAAGAACGTACAAATAGCAGCCGGTAGCGGCTGCTATTTGTCATGCATCAGTTTTTTGATACCGCGTTTCAATCCATCAACGGTCAGAGGAAACATATCGATTTCCTCGCGGATCAGCCGTTCGGATTCCATCCAGTACATATTGGACAGATTTCCGTGGTAATTGGGATTGAGCCAGATTGTATGCGGGTACTTTTTTTTGAACAACTGAATCCATTCATAGCCGGAAAGGCCATTGTTTGGTCCGCTGTAATTTCCGTTCTTATCGTGAAATTCTTCCGGAGCCATGCCGGCGTCCCCGACGATAATGACTTTATAATCTTTATTATAATTCTTAAACGCCCATGTAGTATCAATCCAGTCGCCGCTGTCGCACTCCGGATTCTTATACAATTTTGCATAAATGCAGTTGTGAAAGTAGTAGGTTTTGACGTCTTTAAAATGGTTTGCTTTGTGAACGGATTGAAACAGTTCATTGCACAGCTCGCTGTAAGGGTACATCGAACCGCCGCTGTCAAATAAAAGCATCAGTTTGACCGTGTTCTTGCGGGGCTGTTCAAATTCCAGTTTCAGATAGCCTCCCTGATTACAGGTGGAGTCAATCGTCCCGTCAATGTCCAGTTCTGTTTTCGGCAAATCCAGTTTGCGGGAATATTGGCGAAGTTCCCGGAACGCCGTCTGAAACTGGCGTGAAGTAAGTTTTCTGTCATGGCGGAAGTCTTTGTAGCGGCGCTCGCCAAGCACTGCAAAGGCAGTTTTCATACCTGCCTTGTCGCCCAACTGAATCCCGCCGGCAACATGGCCGTTTTTGCCAAATTCGGAACCGCCGCCGGTGCCAATCCAGTAGTTGCCGCCATTGTGTTCGGTGTGCTGTTCGCCGAGACGCTCGCGGAACAGACGGTGTACCTCTTTTGCCTCGCGTTTGGTACGCATATCGCGGTACATTTCCGGTTTGCTCATTGTGCCTTCTTTGGCGTCGTTGTGGAGCCATTTGTCAATTTGTTCCAAATTGAGTTTCTGTTCCTTGATTTGTTTGAAATATTCTAAAAAAGCAGCGTCCAGCTTATCATAATCGCTTTCGCTTTTTACAAGAATTGTTCTGCACAGATAGTAAAAATTTGTAAAATTTGAATGGGCAAGGTCTTTGTCCAGCGCATCCATCAGCGTCAGCCATTCTGTTGCGGCAATATTCAAACCGTTATTTTTTAAAATATAAAAAAATGGTGTAAACATCATAGTACTCTCACAGGTTATCGATTCATTTCTTTGACCAGTTCCAAATCTTCATCCTTTTTCATCAGCACTCCCAAAAATGGAAGTTTCTCCTGGATTTCATCCGGGTCCACGCCGCCAATCATCAGGGCGCGGATCCAGTCAATCAATTCTGACGTGCTCGGCTTTTTGCGGACGTCGCGAATGGAGCGGATCCGGTAAAAAGCCTTCATCGCACAGTCTAACAGGTGCTCTTCGAGATGCTCAAAATGCGCATTGACGATCTGTTTCATCAGCGCCTCATTTGGGAAGTCTATATAGTGGAAAATACAGCGTCTTAAAAATGCGTCCGGAAGTTCTTTTTCCGCATTGGAAGTGATGATGACAATCGGACGGATCTTTGCGCGCACCGTTTCCTTTGTCTCATGGATATAAAATTCCATCTTGTCCAATTCCCAAAGAAGGTCGTTTGGAAATTCTAAATCTGCTTTATCAATTTCGTCAATCAAAAGAACGACCTGCTCCTCTTTTTGAAAAGCCTCCCCAAGTTTTCCCAGTTTGATATACTGCGCAATATTATCAACGCCGGATTCCCCAAACTGACTGTCATAAAGACGTTTGATAGTGTCATAAACGTAAAGGCCGTCCTGCGCCTTGGTCGTAGATTTGATGTTCCAGATTAAAAGTTCTTTTCCTAAGGCTTTTGCCACTGCGTCAGCAAGCATTGTTTTTCCGGTGCCTGGTTCTCCTTTGACAAGCAGGGGTTTTTCCAGTTTCGCAGCCACCTCGACCGCGGCCATCAAATCGCTGGAAGCCACATAGGTATCTGTTCCCGTAAATTTTGTTTCAGACATAAAAATCTCCTTTAACTAAAATGGTATTTAATGTTTTGCGTGATGTCGCTCAATCCGCCTTAAAATATGAATACTCAGCCGGTAAAAATACCGGAGCAGAGGTTCCGTGATAATGGCAAAAACAATCATTAGCATTGCACATTGTCTTGTAATATCCGTAATCGAAAATATTTTTCCGACAAACAGCATACAGAACAGCCAGCCGAGAATCATCGCGGCCAGTAATGCCCAGTGCAGTTTTGTCATTGGCTGGGCAATTTTATATAAAATCATAAATCCGACAATTGCAAGTAAAATCGTGCAGGAGGTGGAAATGCAGTGCGCGTCCACCTGAAATTCGTTGCAGAATACGACGAGCCCCGCCACCACGATAAAATCGGTCAGTCCTGCCGGAAGGGCTTTTAAAAAGACATTCGTTAAAAATTTTCCGCGAATGCGGCTGTGGTTTGGTTCCAGCGCCAGCACGAAGGAAGGAATCCCAATCGTAAAAACGCTGATGAGCGAAATCTGTGACGGTTCAAGAGGGTAACTGAACATAAAGACCATCGAAAAGACCGCCAATAAAAGAGAAAAAATATTTTTTACCAAAAACAGACTGGCAGAGCGCTGAATATTGTTGACAACCCGGCGCCCCTCCAACACAACTGAAGGCATCCGGGAGAAGTCCGAGTCAAGCAGTACCAGCTGCGCAGCGTTTGCCGCAGCCTCACTGCCGGAAGCCATTGCAATGCTGCAGTCTGCATCTTTGAGCGCCAGGACATCATTGACGCCGTCGCCGGTCATGGCGACGGTATGTCCCTGATCTTTGAGCGCGTTAATCAGTAACTGCTTCTGATCCGGCGTCACGCGTCCAAATACGGTATAGCGTTTGACCGCCTGTTCGATTTCTTCCGGGGAAGTCAGTGTCGAGGCGTCAATATACCGCTCAGCAAATGCAATGCCCGCTTTTTTGGAAATTTCAGAGACCGTCGCAGGATGGTCGCCGGAAATCACTTTGATGGATACTCCGCATTTTTCAAAATAAGCAAAGGTATCTTTCGCTCCGGTCCGGATGGCGTTGGAAAAATACACCAGACAAATCGGTTCGATGCTGTGTGTCAGACGCTTTCCGTCCAGCGGTTCATCATAGGTTCCCAAGACCACCACGCGGTATCCTTTTTTACTAAACTGTTCAATATCTTCAGAAAAATCGGAAAGCCTGTCGGAGAGAAGAAACTCCGGCGCGCCGAGTACATAATTTTGTTTTTCAAAAACAGCAGCGCTGTATTTGGTTTCAGAGGAAAATGAAATAATATTTTCTGCCTTATTTTTCACCGGAAGCTGAAAATATTGTTTCATTGCTTTCATTGTTGCGTTGTCCGCCGTCATGGCGGCAGAAAAATCAGATAGCAGTTGCATGGTCTGCTGTTCATCATAATCGGTCGTGTCGCCAAGCAGAAAAATACCGTTCACTTCCATATCCGGAACAGTAATCGTGCCGGTTTTGTCTACGCATAGCACATCGACACGAGCCAGGGTTTCAATACACTTCATATCGTGCAGCAGCACCTTTTTGCCTGCAAGCCGCATGGCGCTGACGACCAGCGCTACGCTTGCGAGCAGATAAAGTCCCTCAGGAATCATGCCGATGATGGCGGCAACCATGCCGGTGACGCTTTCTTTGAGGGAGGCGTCGGAAAAGAAAAACTGCTGCGAAAATAAAACAATTCCCACCGGAATGATAATGATTCCCACAATTTGAACAAGACGGTTCAGGGAACGAATCATTTCCGACTGCTCATGGCGTTGTGATTGGGTCGCTTCTAAAGTAAGGCGGGAAGCGTAGGATTCTTCCCCAACACGCTCCAGTCTCGCAATGCATTCCCCGGAAACAATATAACTGCCGGAAAGCAGCGGGTCATTTTCATTTTTTACGACGTCATCTGCCTCGCCCGTAATCAGGGATTCATTGACATTGACGGTACCACGCAGAACAACCGCGTCTGCAGGAATCTGGTTTCCCGCAGAAAAAACCACAATGTCGTCCTGAACCAGTTCTTCGGCGTCAATTTCCATCTGCCTGCCGTTCCGAATGACCGTGCTGTGCGGCGCATTCAAAATCGACAATTTATCCAGCACTCTTTTTGAGCGTAATTCCTGAACAATTCCGATAAGCGTATTGGAAATGATGACCGGCAGAAAAGTTAAATTGTTAAATGCGCCGACCAGAATCAACAGCAAAGCCAAAACCGCAAAAATAAAGTTGAAATAGGTAAATACGTTGGAGGAAATAATCTCGCGGACGGTTTGTGTTGAAGAGTCCACTTTATGATTCTGCAGACCTTCTCTCATTTTTTTATGAACCTGCTCATCCGTGAGTCCAAAATCCGGATCAGCAAAAAATCTTTGTTCTCTTAAATTTTCCATAAAGCCTCTCATGTATTCTGCATTTTGTTTTCCGTTGCAAAACAATACCCAATTATTATACATGATAATTGGAAATAAAGTATGAAGAAATTGTATATTTTTAAAAAAAGTTAAAATATCAGGTAAAATGTGCTATAATCACTAAGAAATCTATACTTTTGTCTAAAATCATTAAAAGGCAAAGGAGCATAGCATAACATAAAAAGATAAATGATACCGGGAGGAAACGATGGATATAGTATGCTTGGATTTAGAGGGAGTACTGGTTCCCGAAATATGGATTGCATTCGCAGAAGAGACAGGGATTGAAGAACTAAAAAAGACGACAAGAGACGAGCCCGATTATGATAAACTGATGAATTACCGGATTCAGATTTTAAAAGAGCACGGATTGGGACTGAAAGAAATTCAGGAAACGATTGAAAAAATTGATCCGATTCCGGGCGCAAAAGATTTTTTGGACCGCCTGAGAACACTGACGCAGGTAATTATTATAAGCGACACGTTTACGCAGTTTGCAAAGCCCCTGATGAAAAAACTTGGCTGGCCGACTATTTTCTGTAATTCCTTAGAGGTCGGCAAAACGGGTGAAATCATTGGATATAAAATGCGCTGTGAAAAGTCCAAATATACGACGGTAAAAGCGCTGCAGTCGATTGGATATGATACGATTGCCAGCGGTGACAGCCATAACGACTTGGGGATGATTGAAGCGAGCAAGGCAGGCTTTTTATTTAAAAGTACGGAACAGATTAAAGCAGAATATCCTCAGTATCCGGCTTTTGAAACGTATGAGGAACTGTTGAAGGCAATCAGGGAGCAGCTCGGGGAAGATGACTAGAAAGGAATGGAAAATTCCGGAAACCTATTCTTCAATTTTGCATAAGATATAATAATTGTTCAGGCTGGCGCAGCCGTCAGCAGAAGGAGGCACAAGATGCAAAATAAAATTGAAAGAGAAATCAGTCATATCGTCTGCAATATTCTCAAGGACTATGAAAACGAGCGGACAATCGATCAGATTGAATTGTTTGACCAGCCGGACACAGAGGTCGTGGAAGATATTACACAGAAATTGTTAAACATTGTATATCCGGGCTATTACCGGGATAAATCTTACCGGTTTTACAATGATGACAGCCGGCTGACGGTGTTGATCGAAGATGTGATTTTCAACTTGAATAAACAGATTAGTATTGTGCTCAGACAACTTCCGGAACACGCGGAATTCAGTCAGCATCAGATTGAAGAAAAGGCGCAGAAGATGTCGCTTGACTTTTTCCAAAAGATTCCAAAAATACGGGAATATACAGAGACGGATGTACTCGCCACCTTCGATGGAGACCCGGCGGCATTTAATAAAAATGAGATTATCTTATGTTATCCGGGATTGTATGCAATCACGGTAAACCGTCTGGCGCACGAAATGTTTTTGCTTGGGATTCCGATTATCCCGAGGATGATGACTGAACAGGCGCACAGTAAAACGGGAATTGACATTCATCCGGGAGCAACGCTTGGAAAATATTTTTTCATAGACCATGGAACAGGAATTGTTGTGGGAGAGACAACGCTGATTGGAGACAATGTCAAGGTGTATCAGGGTGTGACGATTGGAGCGCTCTCAACAAGAGGAGGACAGAGATTAAAAGGCGTCAAGAGGCATCCGACCATTGAGGATAACGTCACAATTTATGCCGGCGCGTCAATTCTCGGCGGCGATACGGTTATCGGAAAAAATGCGGTCATCGGAAGTAATGCGTTCATCACCAAATCCGTGGAGCCGGGTGTGACCGTCAGCATTAAAAACCAGCAGCTTGACTTAAAACGGGAATATGACTACATTGAAGCCAGTGATTTAAATCCTGAGGACAACTGGTTTTATATCATATAGAAAAAATGCGTGTCCGGCGACACGCATTTTTTGTAACATAATTCAAACATAATTCGGACACAATGTTATCACAAGCGCCTGTTATATTGAAAAAAAAGATACTGTGAGGTATGAAGAAATGATAAAAGATCAGAGAGTCGTGTTAATGGTGGAAGACGATCAAAAACTGCGGGAGGTGCTTTCAAAATTTTTCCGCAGGAATAATTTCGAGGTATTTACTGCAGTCAATGGAAACGAGGGCATTGACTTATTTTTTCAGAACAGCAAAAAGATTGATATTATCCTGCTTGACGGGATGCTTCCGGATATTGACGGAATACAGGTGTTAAAGACGATTCGGGAATATTCCCAAGTACCGATTATCATGCTGACAGCAAGGGAATCGGAAGAAGACCAGTTAGAGGGTTTAAACAGCGGCGCGAATAATTACATCACGAAACCGTTTTTGATGACGGTTCTTCTGGCACATATGGAAAAACTCATTGGAACCAATGAAGAAAAAGGACCGAATGCAGTGGAACGGGGAGCGCTCCGGTTAGAAAAAAATTACCGCAGGGCATTTATCGACGGAAAATTTTTTGAAACGACGCCAAAAGAATTTGAACTGCTGGTCTATTTTGCAGAAAATGAAAATATTGTCGTGAGCAGGGAAAAAATACTGAATGCCGTATGGGGATTTGAGTATGAGGGGGATATCCGTACTGTGGATACCTTAATCAAACAGCTTCGTAAAAAACTGACGGACAAGCATCCGTATATTCAGTCCATTTACGGCGTAGGTTATCGATTTGAGGTGAATGAGAGTGAAAATTGAGAAAATTAAATCGAAATATATGATTCGGATTATCATTTTTCTGTTTTTTGTCATTGGCGCAATGATTCTGATTTACGGATTTTTTGCGAAAGATTATTTTATCTATATAACAAAAAAAGAGATGACGCAGTATTATCAGAAAATTGAAAAACTGGATTTTGAAAATCTTTCCGAGAAAGACCAAACGCAGCTGGATGACATTACTGCGGAAGGTTATTCTCTTCAAATTGTGCGGAAAGGAAAAAGAATTTATACGAACAGTTCCAATCGGCACAGACTTGTGATTTCAAAAGAGCAATTAGACAATTATGTCGAAAATCCAACGATTCGGTATGTAGACAATAAACAGTTATTGATGCAGGGAAAAATCAAACAAAATAATCTGGTTTATTATGTGTGGTTTAACATGTATATTAAAAACGTTGACAGCAGCGTTGATACCAGCAGACGGTTTCTGTTTATGGAAATGATTGGAGCGCTTCTGCTGGGAATCCTGTTTTCCTTTTATCTGGCGACGAGGACGGTCAAGCCGATAGAACGGTTAGGGAAAATGACGAAACATATGGAAAATAATGAAAGTTTTTCTTACGAGGAATACCAATTTCCTGATGATGAAATTGGGAAACTGGCAAAGACTGTTCAGGGAATGTATGAAAAAATTTCCGACAATCTCATAGAAGAAAAAAATTATAATTATCTGTTAAAAATGCAGAACCGGGATTTGGCGGAACTGGATTTGAAAAAGAAAACTTTTATCCAGTCGACGACCCATGAATTGAAGACGCCGCTGGCGATTATATCCAGTCAGGTTGAAATCATGAATATGGACTATCCGGAAGCGATGAGCGAATACTATGATTCCATTATGGAAGAAATCGAAAAAATGTCTACATTGATCCGGGAGATGCTGAAATCTTCCTTTTCCGATGATGTGGAACAGGAAATTGTTTTGGAAAAGAATAATATATCCGCCCTTTTGAATACACAGCAAAATAAATATATGGACTGGATGGGCAATAAAAATCTTCATTGTACCTTTGATATTCAGCCGGATCTTTACATTAAGATGAATCCGGAACAGATTGAACAGGCATTTAACAACTTTATGATGAATGCTTATGAACATGCAAAGCCATACAGCAATGTCGAGGTCACTCTGCATGAAAAAGATGGATTTGTCTATCTGTCTGTCTATAATGAAGGAAAAAATATTCCGGAACAGGACTTCGAGGAAATCTGGAACCGTTATTTCAGTGAAAAGAGCAGAAAAGAAAATGCGAATATCGGACTGGGACTCTACATTGTCCATTCGATTGTGAAAAGCCATAATGGAGAGTGTTTTGTCAAAAACACCAGAAAGGGCGTTGTCTTTATTATGAAGTTTCGGGCAGAATAAAATTTGGATTATCTGATAGAAAGAGGAAATTCTACGAATATTTGAAGGATTTCCTCTTTTTTCGGATGTTCTGAATAAAAAAAAGTGGATTTATTTTCCTGAAAGTTATATAGTATAGAGTATGGAAACGGTGTGTGGCTGGCATTTTAAAAGCAATGGGATGAAACGATACAGGTGTTTCCTATTTATAATGACTGACAATCATAAAATGGAAATAAAGGAGGAGCAGATTTGATTCAGAATACCATAGATGCGATTAAGGATGCGGAAACTGCTGCAGAAAAGAAAGTGGAAGCGGCAAAAAGAGAGGCTTCCAAGATGAAGACAGAGGTCAAAGAAGAAGCAGACCTGTTCCGAAACGCACAGTTTCAAAAGGCGGAGGAAGACAGCGCGCGGGCGATGGACGAGACGGTTTCCCAGTGCAGGGAAAAGACCCGTCAGACGAAGCAGCGCATTGCTGCAGAGGTCGCAGAGATTAACAAAGAAGCAGCAGAAAAAATGGAAGGTGCCGTAGAGGCAGTCATCCGGTCATTAGTCGGATAACAGGAAAAAGGCATGGCAGTATTAAATATGCGCAAAATTATCATCTGCGCAATCAAAGAAAACAGAAAAAATATTCTGGAACTTTTACAGCGCAAAGGCTGTCTTGAAATCGAAGAAAAACTTCTGAAATCCGGAAAAAATAAAAATTCAGAGGAGACGGAATTATTATCGAAGATGAATACTGCAACACAGATTTCCATCTTTGACAAAAATGCGGCTCTCTCAGAACATGCATTGGAGATTCTTCAGGAATACAGTCCGGAGAAAACATCAATGCTGTCTTCACTGGAAGGGCAGAAGCTGATTGATTCAGAACGCTATTACGCCGTCGTTGAACAACAGAAGGATCTGATGAACCAGGTATCAGAACTGATTTCCCTAAAAAAGCAAATTGATGAGAAAAATGCAGACATTATAAAATTGCAGGAGGAGATTTTGACGCTTCAGCCATGGGTTTCTATGGATGTGGCGATGAACGAACCCGGGACAAAACTGACAACGCATGTGATTGGCTGCATTTCCGGCTCCTATGATCATGCAACGCTGAAAAAGAAACTGACAGAGATGGATGCACCGGATGCGCTTGATATGCAGGTGGTACATCAGGACAAATATCAGACGTATGTCTCCTGTATTTATTTAAAGGAAATCAGCGGGGAAGCTGAGTTGTTCTTGAGAAAACTCGGTTTTACCAGACCGCCAGTGGTGGCGCACCATCTTCCAAATGTTTCCATAGAAAACCGCAGAAAGCGGATTGAGACTGCAGAATTGGAAATTGCCGCGCTGAAAGAGCAGATTGAAGGAAAAGAAAAACTGCGGGATGATATCAGACTGCTTGGTGATTATTACCGAAACCGTTCAGCAAAGTATCAGGTGCTTGGAGAACTGCTTCAGTCGAAATATACCTTTTTTATTACCGGATATATGCCGGAAAAAGAGGTGGAATCTCTCAAGACTCTGATTGAAGAAAAATATACGGCATTTTTCGAAAGTGAGGATGCAGGGGCGTCTGACGAGGTGCCTGTAATGATTCAAAACAACCGGTTTACCGGAGCTGTTGAGGGTGTGGTAAAATCGTTCGCGCTCCCGACCAAAAAAGAGATTGACCCGACTGCATTGACGGCGGTCTTTTACTACTTTTTATTTGGAATCATGCTGTCCGATGCGGCATATGGTCTTTTGATGTTTGTGGGATGTTTTATTTTGTTAAAAAAATATCCGCGGATGTCCGAGACGATGGCGCAGACATTTCGGATGTTTATGTACTGTGGGATTTCCACATTAATCTGGGGAATTCTGTTTGGCGGTTATTTCGGCAATGCAGTATCTGTCATTAGTTCTACATTCTTTGGCAGAGAGATTTCCATTCCACCGCTGTGGTTTGAACCGGTGACACAGCCGATGCAGATGCTTATATACTGTATGATTTTCGGAATTGTTCATCTGTTTACCGGACTGGGTATCAAGGGATATCTGATGCTGAGAGAGAAAGATGTGACAGGGTTTGTCTTTGATGTTCTAATGTGGTATTTCTTTTTAATTGGTCTCCTGCTGATGCTGATACCAACCAGTATCTTTTCCGGATTTATCGGTGGTATGGTTGTCTTTCCGGCATGGCTGAATCTGGCAGCAAGAATTTTGACAGTTACAGGAATGCTTGGAATTCTGCTCATGGCAGGAAGGCGGGCAAAGAATCCTGCAAAGAGGATTCTGCTCGGCGCATACAGCCTTTACGATACGACAAGCTGGCTCAGTGACCTGCTGTCTTATTCGCGGCTTCTGGCGCTCGGTCTGGCAACCGGCGTCATCGCGCAGGTCATCAATACGATGGCGGCGATGGGCGGACGCAGTGTCGGCGGTGTCATTTTATTCATAGCCGTCTTTGTGTTCGGGCACACGTTTAATATGGCAATCAATCTTTTGGGCGCTTATGTGCACACGAACAGATTACAATTTGTAGAATTTTTCGGGAAGTTCTATGAGGGCGGCGGAAGAGAGTTCCATCCGTTTAAAACGGACACAAAGTATTCCGATTTAACGCATGTAGAGGAAAAAGCATCCTAGACATGCGGCAAAATGAGTTTGTAATTTCAATTTCAATATATAAAATTAAAAATGTTTAGGCCGAAAGGCAGAATGGAGGAAAAAATGGGAGCATTTTTATCAAATTTAGGGATGTTTTATGCATTACTTGGAGCAGCATTGGCAGTATTGATGGCAGGTATGGGGTCTGCAATCGGCGTTGGCATCGCCGGACAGGCAGCGTCAGGCGTCATGACTGAAGACCCGAGTAAATTTGCAAAGGTACTGATTATGCAGCTGTTACCGGGTACGCAGGGGCTGTATGGTCTGCTGATCGGTTTTATCGCATTGTCAAAGATTGGCATTATCGGCAGCGGCGGCGTCGAAGTATCTGCGATTGCAGGACTCGAAATTCTTGCAGCATGTCTTCCGATGGGTATTGTAGGTCTTGTTTCCGGAAAGTATCAGGGAAAGACTTCTGCAGCGAGCATCGGCATTATTGCAAAGAGACCGGATCAGTTTGGTAAAGCAATGCTTTTCCCTGCAATGGTAGAAACTTATGCCATTTTGGCACTTTTAATATCTTTCCTTGCAATCAGCGGAATTGCATTATAAGAGAAAACAATTGGTTGACGTGAAAATCGCAAAAAAGATAGGAAAGTGATATGAGCGGATTAGAAAAGATTATCAATGAGATTCAAAATAAAGCGGACGCTGAGGCGGCAGAAATTTTGAACGCAGCAAAAAAGGACTGCGACGCTTATCTTGCAAAGCAGAAAAAAGCGGTTGCCGGCGAAGTTGCCGATTTTGAAAAAAAGGCGCTTCAGGAGAGAGAACTGTATCAGAGTAAAGCAGACTCCGGAGCAGATTTTTTGACGAGAAATGAATTGTTAAAAGCAAAACAGAATAATATTGAACTGGTACTCGACAGGGCATATCAAAAAATGGTCTCTCTGCCGGAACAGGAATATTTTGCCATGATTTTAAAAATTTTAGACGAAAATGTGCTGCCAAAGGAGGGTGAAATCTGTTTTGGCGACAAAGATCTTGCAAGAATGACCGAACATTTGGAGCAGGAAATTCAAAACACTGCCAGACAAAAGGGCGGCAGTCTCAAAGTATCAAAAAATGCCGCGCCGATTTCTGACGGATTTATATTGAAATATGGCATGATTGAGGAAAACTGTACATTTAAGGCTTTGTTTGATGCCAACCGGGAGCAGTTGAAAGACGTTGCCTCCAGAGAATTGATGAAATAGGAGGGGATGTCATGGAAAAAGACTATACCTATGGCGTGGCAAGAATCCGGGCATTGGAAAGCGGACTTCTGACGGACGAAGCGGTCGACCAGCTTTTACATTTGAGAACCTTTGAAGAGGGACTGCAATTTCTCAAAGACCGCGGCTGGGGAAACGGCAATGATTCTCTGACGCTGGATGAAATGATGGCTGTGGAAAAAGAAAAGACGTACCGGGTGTTGGAAGAAATTGTGGACGAGCCGGAGGAATATGCGATTTTAACGCTGCAGGATTTGTATCACAATTTAAAAGCGGCGGTGAAACAGGTCTGTACCGGACAGGAAACAGCCAATGTGTTTATTGAGGGTGTCGGTGCAGAACCGGAATTTTTAAAAGAATGTATCCGGGAAGGAAATTATGAGCGCCTCCCAAAGGGAATGGCAGAACCTGCAAAGGAAGCGACAGAAATTCTCCTTCGAACAGGCGACGGACAGTTATGCGACCTTGTGATTGACCGTGCCGCGCTCAATGCGATGAAAGAAGCAGGAAGAACCTCAGAAAATGAGCTGATTCAGAAATATGCCGATATTCAGGTGGCGGTTGCGGATATTAAGATTGCGGTGCGCGGCGTGAAATCCGGAAAAGACGAGCGGTTTTTGGACAATGCGCTTGTTTCCTGCGCAGGGATTAGTATTTCAGAGTTGAAAGCGGCAAGCGTCAATGGGCTGGATGCCGTCTGCAGTTATCTGGAATCCGCCGGCTATCAAGGCGGGGTGGAAGCATTGAAAATTTCTGCATCGGTATTTGAATGCTGGTGCGATAATCTGGTGATTGAAGAAATGAAGAGCCAGAAATATAAGGCTTTTACGATTGGACCAATCATCGCTTATGCAGTGGCAAGGTTCCATGAAATGAAAACAGCAAAGCTGATTCTTCTCGGAAAGCAGAATGGATTTGAAGAAGAATTTATAAAAGAAAGGGTAAGGCGGATGTATGCATAAAGCAGCAGTCATTGGTGATTACGACAGTATTTACGGATTTGGGGCCTTGGGAATTGACGTTTTCCCGGTAGAGGATAAAACAGAGGCGGTCCACCAGATTCGGAGATTGGTAAAAGGTTCCTACGCCATGATTTACATTGTGGAATCTCTTGCGGAAAAAATTGAAGAGGAACTTGAAAAATATAGAGAACTGATTTCACCGGCGATTATTTTGATTCCGGGTGTGGTAGGAAATACCGGTGCCGGCGTTTTGGGAGTCAAAAACAGCGTGGAGCAGGCGATTGGTTCTGATATTCTGTTTTCATAAAAGGCAGAAAGTCAAAATATTTTAGAAACGGCGGCAGGGAACCGTAGAAATATTGAGAAGAATTGATGTGAGGAAGGAAATAAAGATGGAAAATAGTAAGGGCACAATCAAAAAAGTTGCAGGGCCTCTGGTCATTGCCGAAGGAATGCGGGATGCAAATATGTTTGATGTGGTTAAAGTCAGCAATAAAAATCTGATTGGCGAAATTATCGAGATGCATGACGACCGGGCATCCATTCAGGTTTATGAGGAAACAGCCGGACTGGGACCGGGAGAACCTGTGATTTCGACCGGCGCGCCGATGTCCGTGGAACTGGGGCCGGGACTGATTGGAAGTATCTATGACGGAATCCAGAGACCACTGGACGATATTATGAAGATTTCCGGCAATCTGTTAAAGCGGGGCGTTTCTGTTCCGTCCCTAAAAAGAGAACTCAAGTGGGACTTCGTTCCGACGGTACAGGTGGGAGACCACGTCGTTGCAGGAGATATTATCGGAACCGTGAAAGAAACTGCGGTAGTGACGCAGAAAATCATGGTGCCATATGGCGTTGAAGGCGAAATCATTTCCATTGAAAAAGGAACTTATGACGTTACGGAAACCGTAGCGGTGGTAAAAACCGAAACGGGAGAGAAACCACTTTCTTTGATGCAGAAATGGCCGGTGCGTAAGGGAAGACCTTACCGCGAGAAAAAGGCGCCGAATAAACCGCTGATTACGGGACAGAGAGTAGTCGATACTCTATTTCCAATCGCAAGAGGCGGCGTAGCGGCTGTTCCGGGACCGTTCGGGAGCGGAAAGACGGTCATCCAGCATCAGCTGGCAAAATGGGCAGAGGCAGACATTGTCGTTTATATTGGCTGCGGTGAGCGTGGAAATGAAATGACAGACGTACTAAACGAATTTCCGGAATTAAAAGATCCAAAAACAGGAGAATCCCTGATGGAGCGAACGGTGCTCATTGCCAATACATCCGATATGCCGGTTGCGGCAAGAGAAGCATCCATATATACCGGAATTACCATTGCTGAATATTTCCGCGATATGGGATATTCAGTAGCGCTGATGGCAGATTCCACATCCCGCTGGGCAGAGGCGCTTCGTGAAATGTCCGGCAGACTGGAAGAGATGCCGGGTGAGGAAGGATATCCGGCGTACCTCGGAAGCCGTCTGGCACAGTTTTATGAGAGAGCCGGTGATGTAATTACTCTGGGAAGCGAGGGAAGAGACGGAGCGCTTTCCGTTATCGGAGCCGTATCTCCTCCGGGCGGTGATATTTCCGAGCCGGTATCTCAGGCAACCCTGCGAATTGTGAAGGTGTTCTGGGGACTGGATTCTGCACTGGCATATAAGAGACATTTCCCGGCGATTAACTGGCTGACCAGTTATTCGCTATATGTGGACAATATCGGTTCATGGTTTACAGAAAACGTAGATACCGACTGGCTGTCTTTGAGACAAAAGCTGATGAGTCTCCTTCAGGAAGAAGCAGAACTCGAAGAAATCGTAAAGATGGTTGGTATGGATGCGCTTTCGGCGCCGGACCGTCTGAAAATGGAAGCCAGCCGTTCTATCAGAGAGGATTATCTGCACCAGAACTCATTCCATGAAATAGATACGTACACCTCTTTAAAGAAGCAGGCAATGATGATGAAACTGGTAACCGGCTATTATGATTATGCCAAAGACGCTCTTACCGATGGCGCAAATATAGAGGAGCTGATTAAACTTCCGGTTCGCGAGGCAATCGGTCGGTTTAAATATACAGTAGAAGAAAATCTTGACAGTGAATATCAGCGGATTATGGAACAACTGTCAAAAGAAGTCGCAAACACGTTGGGAAAGGAGGAAATCTAAAATGCCGAGAGAGTATAGAACGATTCAGGAAGTTGCCGGTCCACTGATGATGGTAGAAGACGTGGAAAATGTCAGTTACGATGAACTCGGAGAAATCGAACTGGCAAACGGTGAAATTCGTAGATGTAAGGTGTTGGAAGTCAATGGCAGCAACGCGCTCGTACAGTTGTTTGAGGATTCAACTGGAATCAATCTGTCCAACAGCAAAGTTCGTTTTCTTGGAAGAAGCATGGAACTCGGCGTTTCAGCCGATATGCTTGGAAGGGTTTTTGACGGACTTGGTAATCCGATTGACAATGGCGTAGAGATTCTTCCTGACGAGCGTAGGGATATCAACGGAGTGGCAATGAATCCGGCGGCAAGAAATTATCCTTCAGAGTTTATTCAGACCGGTATTTCTGCGATTGACGGATTGAATACCTTAGTACGTGGACAGAAACTGCCGATTTTTTCCGCATCCGGTCTTCCGCATGCACAGCTGGCGGCGCAGATTGCAAAGCAGGCAAAGGTTTTGGGAAAAGACGAACAGTTTGCGGTTGTTTTCGCAGCAGTCGGGATTACGTTCGAGGAATCAAACTTTTTTATCAATTCTTTTAAGGAAACAGGCGCCATCGACCGAACGGTGTTGTTTATCAACCTGGCAAACGACCCGGCAGTCGAGCGTATTGCAACGCCGCGTATGGCACTGACTGCGGCAGAATATCTGGCGTTTGAAAAAGGAATGCATGTCCTTGTCATTATCACCGATATTACAAACTATGCGGATGCGCTCCGTGAGGTTTCTGCGGCAAGAAAGGAAGTTCCGGGCAGACGCGGCTATCCGGGATATATGTACACAGACCTGGCAACGCTATATGAGCGTGCAGGAAGACAGCATGGAAAAGAGGGAAGTATTACAATGATTCCGATTTTGACCATGCCGGAAGATGACAAAACACATCCGATTCCTGACTTGACCGGCTACATCACAGAGGGACAGATTATTTTGAGCAGAGAGTTATATCGAAAAGGCGTTACGCCGCCGATTGACGTACTTCCATCGCTTTCCCGTCTGAAAGACAAAGGAATAGGTGAAGGAAAGACCAGAGCCGACCACAGCAACGTCATGAATCAGTTGTTCTCCGCGTATGCGAGAGGAAAAGATGCAAAGGAACTGATGACCATTCTGGGAGAAGCGGCATTATCTGATATTGATCTGATCTATGCGAAGTTTGCCGATGAGTTTGAAAAAGAATATGTATCGCAGGGATATGATACCAACCGCTCCATCAAAGAGACGATGGATATCGGATGGAAACTGTTGTCCATTCTTCCAAGGTCAGAACTAAAAAGAATCGACGATCAATATTTGGAACAGTATTATCAGGGAAAACCGGAAAAGGAAGATTCTGTTCAGACGTCTGCATAAATGATGCAGCAGCGGTGAAAGAAGTTTTCTAGGAGGTATATTATGGTAAATCCGACCCGAATGGAGCTGACCAGACAAAAAAAGAAACTGGTTTCCGCAACAAGGGGACATAAATTGCTGAAAGACAAGCGGGATGAACTGGTGCGCCAGTTTATGGAACTGGTGCAGGAAAATATGCAGTTGCGTCTGAAAGTAGAAGAGGGATTAAAGGCTGCCAATATGGAATTCGCTCTTGCCAGAGCAGGCATGAGTTCTGAAGTATTAAATACGGCATTGATGGCAAATAACAAATCGCTGGAAATTATGGTGGAAACAAAAAATGTGATGAGTGTCGAGATTCCTCAATTTTCTACGAAAGAGGATGTGAAAGGAAACGACATCTATTCGTATGGATATGCATTTACTACCGGAGATTTAGATGAAGCGGTCTATTCGCTGTCCGCGGTGTTTGAAGATATGATCCGGCTGGCAGAGATTGAAAAATCATGCCAGCTTATGGCGGCAGAAATTGAAAAAACAAGAAGACGTGTGAATGCATTGGAACATGTCATTATTCCTGAGGCGCAGGAAAACATTAAATATATTACAATGAAGCTGGACGAAAACGAGCGGAGTACACAGATCCGGCTGATGAAAGTAAAAAATATGGTTGCCGAGAAAGCAATCAGCGAACGCCGTGACGCTTCATAAAAAGTACAAAATTTTTAGAAGGTATTTGTTTTTTAGAAAACAGATACCTTTTTTCTTTTCAGATTGAATCTTAATCAAAAAATATGTTATAATTTTACTAAAATATAAGAAAGAGAAGGAGACGAAGCATATGAAAAAAATATTGGCTTTATTTGCTGTTCTCACAGCATCGTTTTGCCTGAGCATTCCGGCTTTTGCTGCAACGCCGGATGCTAATCTTGATATCAATAAATTTGTGATTCAATGGCAGGATGAATTTGATGGAACTGCATTAAATGAAAGTTATTGGACACCGCAGATTGGAAATGGAAATAATTACGGTATCTGGGAATGGGGAAACAACGAAAAAGAATATTATAAAAAAGAAAATATCAGCGTGTCTGACGGAACTTTGAAAATCAATGCAAAGTATGAACAAAATGCGGGAAAAGTAGGTCAGACGACTTATAACTTTTCTTCCGCGCGTTTTACATCTTCAGGAAAAGTAAATATCGGGCTTGGATACGTAGAGGCGCGCATTAAGATGCCGTCTGCAAAAGGGATCTGGCCGGCATTCTGGATGCTCGGAACAAACGGAAAGACATGGCCTGCCTGCGGCGAAATCGATATTATGGAAGCATTTAACACAAGAAATACACTGCAAAGTACGATTCACTATAACAACTGGAAAGGGGAAGACGTCTATGTCTATGCGCAGCGAGGGGATTTGGACAAAACCGAATGGCACACATTTGGCTGTTACCGTGACGGAGAAAACTGTGCATTTTATATTGACGGAAAGAGACTGATTAATTATACGACTGCGGATATTCTGGAAGGAAAAGGGTATGCCGGTCAGAGAAGCGTCCTCAATGATGACTATTATCTGTTATTGAATGTTGCGTGCGGTGGAAATCTGGCGGGCGGCATGCCGGAGAATACATTAGATGTCAATATGGAAGTAGACTATGTCCGCTATTACCGGGCAAAGACGCCGGAAGAGCTGGAAGCTGAGAAGAAAGAGGAGACAACGCAGACGGCGACACAGACACAGGCGCCGCCACAGTCTGTACAGAAAAAGGTAACAAAGCCGGGTAAGGCAAAACTGAACAAGGCAGTGAACGTAAAAAAGAGAAGAATTAAACTTTCCTTAAAGAAAATCAAAAATGCCAAAGGATATCAGATCCGATGGTGTGACAACAAAAAATTTCAGGGATTTGGCCAGAAAAATATTACAAAGCTAAAATATACCATCAGAGGTTTGTATAAGGGTAAGTGGTACATTAAGGTTCGCGCTTATACAAAAAGCGGATCGAAAAAGATCTATGGCAAATGGTCAGCCGTGAAAAAAGTAAGAGTGAGAAAGTAAAAGAGTGAGAAAGTAAAACAGCGAAAGAACAGAACGGAAATATCTTCCGATTCTGTTCTTTTTTTGGTTATTTTTTCTGTGCTTGTCAACAATTGGCAAATTCATTGACCTCCAAAATCCGCTATGCTAAACTGGCAGCGATTGAAAGGATTTATTTTATTTTTATGAAGGAGGCATTAATTTATGCATGGGAAAAAATTGTTACCAAAGAATCTTTTTTTGTTGAAAAAAATCAGCAGTATTGCGATGGCGGCTGTCATGATTGCCAACATGTTCTTCGGATATATTCCGACGTCCGGGGCGGCAAGAGATGTCAGTGCGGCAGAGATTACTCCGCAGTACCGCAACGTGATGTATTATGGGGAATGGTCCATTTACTCAGGACAGAAAAATTACACACCGGACAAAATACCGGGAAATTATATCACACATCTGAATTTTGCATTTCTGGATGTCGATGAAAGCGGGAATGTAATTTCCTGCGACACATGGGCAGATTTTGAAAATCCAAATGTCGGATACAGCGCAGGCTTTGACAGCCCGTGGGCGGGCGTCGCGCCGGCAATGATTCAGTTAAGAAATCAGTATCCGAATATGAAAATCGGATTTTCAGTTGGCGGCTGGACGCGTTCCGGAGACTTCCCGAAAGTCGCAGCATCAGAGACTGCAAGAAAGAACTTTGCACAAAACATTGCAAAAGCAGCGCATCTCTACGGATATGATTTTGTAGACATTGACTGGGAATACCCGACAGCAGACCGCGACCCGGATCCGAGTGGAAACGGCGTTACCGTAGACAAGGGCTGCAAAGGTTCTGCCGCGGACAAGAAAAATTTTACCCTGCTGCTTCAGGAACTGAGAAATGCTCTTGACAGCTATGGAAAACAGGACAACAAGCATTATGAACTCTCCGTTGCAATGTCCGCGTCTCCTGCAATGATGAAGCAGATTGAATATGACAAAGTTTTGGATATCGTAGATTTTGCAAACATGATGACTTATGATTTAAACGGCGCATGGAATGCCTACACAGGACACCAGACCGCGCTCTATACCAATGAAACATATAACCATGAGAAGCAGACGGACGGACAGTTTTCCGTGGACGCCTGTATCAGATATTTATATGATACTTATGGAAACAGCATCGACGCATCCAAGATTGTCATTGGAGTAGCGCCGTATACCAGAGGCTGGGCAGGTGTCAGGAATGACGGACCGGACAGCAGTAATCCGGGACTCTATGCGACGGCAGAGCCAAACAGTGTGAAAGCGGCAGACGGAACGACAAGCGGAACGTATGCATTCGGGGACATTGACACATTAATCAGTCAATACGGGTTGAAGGAATACTATGACGAGACTGCACAGGCAGCATATTACTACAATGAGGATACAGGATATTTCTTTACCTGCGACAATGAGGAATCTGTTACAGCAAAAGCGCAGTATGTAAAAAATGAACAATTTAAAAACCCGTTCAATCAACCGCTCGGCGGATTGATTTCATGGATGGCTTCGCTCGACGCAGCTGCCACAATCACAAAGACAAGTTATGAAGCGCTCTTTGGAAGTAAAACGACCCTGCAGGCTCAAAAAATTGAAATCCCTGCAATGGAAAATGTAAGCGCATCCGTTGAGACATCAGGAAACGACTATGTGATTACCATCAGAAACAATAATACGGTAAGCACGCCGAAAAATCAGGGAACGCTCCACGGCGGAGCAGAAGCAAATGTCCTCTACTATGCAGAAAAATTTGCGGGAACAGCCACTTATCCGGTGTTTTATATCAAGACAACGGATGGAGCAGTCCTATCGGGAAGCGCATGGTCGGCAGGTGGAACCATCGGAAAGAATGGGGACTATACGACGGTGACCTATTCCAGCTGGCCATATTATCTGGGAACAAAAGAAAGCCAGAACTCAGAAATCAAACTGACGCTCACATCCTCCACAACGCCGGATGTGGCAAAGATTGCTGAAATCGGAATGACAAGAAGAGTGAAAGATGGCGGCAGGGAGTTCGGATGGACAAATCTGCTTGGAAATTCCACCGGACCGGACATATCACAGAAAGAAACGGCAACCAGTCTGCCGGAACAGGATAGTACTGACACAACAAAAGAACAGCAGGAGGAATCCTTGCCGGATACGACAAAAGAACAGACAACAGAAACAACATTGGAACCGACAACGGAAGAGCCAACGACATTCGATGTGGAAACTACAAAATTGGAAGAAAACAGCAAAAGCGCAGGACAGTATCCGGTGTGGAGTCCGGACAACGTACATTACCAGCTTGGGGACCTCGTCTATTATGAGGGAAGTATCTATGAATGTACTTATGAACATAACAGCAACGTCGCATGGACGCCGCAGGCGGCATTTACGCTTTGGAAAGAACGGACAGATCTTGAGGGGACGCCGGAGACTACCAAAGCAGCGGAAGAAAACACCAAAGAGATTGGCAGCGGGGAAGATGATACCAAAGAGAGCGGTGGAGACTCCGATAATCATTATACAGGAAATGGAACATTACCACAGCACACCGTAACAGGATATTGGCACAATTTTTCTAACGGTTCAGCAAATCTGAAACTGTCAGACGTGCCGGAATACTATGACTTGATCTGTGTGGCATTTACCGGAAACACGGCAACGCCGGGTGAAGCGACTTTCAGCGTCAGCGATGATTTAAAGAAGAGTATCGGATACAGCGATAAGGAATTCATCGAGGATATTCAGACATTAAAAGAAAAAGGACAGCATGTCATCATCTCTGTCGGAGGAGCAGAGGGAAGAATCGAGATTAACAGCGCTGCGGCGGCAGAGAAGTTTGCACAGAGCATGACTGCCATCATTGAAAAATACGGCTTTGAGGGCGTAGATATTGACCTTGAGGGCGCGGCTGTATCAGGGACAAATTATATTGCGGAAGCATTGAGAACCATGCATGAGCATTTCGGGGACGACTTTATCATTACGATGGCGCCGGAGACCGCATATATGACGCCGGGAGGAGCAGGATTTTCATCCTATTATTGGAATCTTGCAATGTCTGTCAAGGACATTCTGACAACCGTACATACGCAGTTTTATAATTCCGGTATCATGAATGGATACAATAACAGTCTGGCAAGACCGGGGAACGGTTCATTTCCGGCAAATCTTTCTACGCTGTATATCGAGAGCGGATTGAGACCGGATCAGATAGCAATCGGAGTGCCAAGCAGCGGACCGGCAGCAGGCTCAGGACAGATTACACCACAGCAGGCAGCTTCTGCTTTTAATGCCATGATTCACGGAACGGAAGTTGATGGGTTTACTCCGCCGAAGGCATATCCGACATTCCGGGGACTGATGACGTGGTCTATCAACTGGGACGCAGCACAGGATTACGCGTGGGCAAAGGCGGCAAGAGCAGCAGTAGATGGGGCTCCGGTACAGGAGACGACAAAAAGACCGCAGGAAAGCACCACCGGGGAAGTACAGCAGAAAAATCCAATCAAACCGTTGGGAGTCGTTGCTGAAAGCAGAAATAATCATGAAATTACAGTAACATGGAGTGAAAATGATGAAATGAGAAGTCTGGGACAGACTTATCATATTTACGTTGACGGAATACTCCAACAGTCCAATGTGCTTTGTGGAACCTATACAATTACTCCTGTATCAGCGGGAAGCCATACGGTGACAGTAACCGGTATACTGGGCGCAAGGGAATCAGAGGGAGTTTCCGTAACTGTTATCGTTCAGGGAAATGAGGAAAGTTCTTCTATAAAGAGTGAAGCATCCACAAAAGAAAACAGCAGTCAATCCACAAAAGCCCAAACATCGCTGATTGGTTATTATCATACATGGGATAACGCAGGAAATCCGTTTATAAAGCTGAAAGATGTTGATGAAAACTGGGATGTCATCAATATCGCCTTTGCGGAACCGAAGACACCGGGAAGTACGGATGGAAAAATGAAATTTGATATTTCAGGGCTGCGTGCAGATTATACAAAACAAGATTTTATCAACGATATCAGAACCCTGCAGGCGAAAGGTAAAAAAGTCGTATTGTCCATCGGCGGATATGAGGGATATTTCTCCCTGACCGATGAAAAGGCAGTATCGCAGTTTGTATCCGATATCCGTTCCTTCATTGATGAATACGGATTTGACGGAATTGATATTGATTTAGAGCAAAGTTCCGTACAGTTTGACAATCAGGGAAACGATCAGGATATCAACAATCCAACGTCGCCAAAGATTGTCAATATGATTCAGGCTATTCGAACAATCTGTGAAAGTTATGGAGACGACTTTATCCTCTCGTGGGCGCCGGAAACGTTTTATGTACAGTTAGGTTATACTTACTATGCAGGAATCAATCAGTGGTGCGATTCCAGAGCGGGAGATTATCTGCCGATGATTCAGGCGCTGAGAGACATCACTTCCTATGTGCATGTCCAGCTTTACAATTCCATGCCAATCACCGCACCGGATGGAGTATCTTACAATATGGGAACAAAGGAAGGCATTGTCGCAATGTGTAAAATGCTCCTGGATGGATTTTATGTAGGTCAGGGCGTTGGCGTAGCGCCGAGTGAGAAAACATATTTTAAACCGCTGAGAC
>CANQMA010000016.1 GCA_947624875.1 uncultured Lachnospiraceae bacterium | reverse complement strand
ATGAGTTACTGGTTCCGGCAAAAAGAAATTATGAGAGTGTGGGATTTAAGCTGGTACAACAAAGAAAAAATTATGGCCTAGGGGCCTTTTCGGGGGATTTTATGGATTATGAAATGAAGAGATAGGAAAAAACAAAAGAGTAATTTTGGAGTAAAATGGATGAAAAGTCAAAGGAGAGTAATTTCAGATGGAAAAACAAAGCATTGAAATAAGAAAATTGACGCCAGAACTGTGCGGAGACTGGGTAAAGTTTTTTGATGATATTGCATTTAAAGATCATGAGGATTGGGCATTCTGTTATTGCCTTGAAGGGCATCTTGACCGAAAAACACAGGAAGAGTGGACAAACTCAATGGAACGCAGACAGAAAGCAATGGAACTGATTCAGAATGGAGAAATGCAGGGATACCTAGCTTATGAGGATGGAATCGTTATTGGTTGGTGTAATGTAAATGATAGAAAAAATTATCGGTATTTGATGACAATGTTTGAAGAAATTGGTTATCAAACAGAGCAGGATGATAATCTGAAAATAAAATCAATCTTTTGCTTTTTAGTAGACCCACAATATCGTGGGAGAGGTGTGGCATAAAATCTGTTAGACAAAGTTTGTGAGGATGCATTAAAAGAGGGATATGCATCTATTGAAACTTATCCGTTTGCAGATGAAGAATTTGAGTTTCAATATCACGGAACACAGAAAATGTATGAACGAAATAATTTTACGGAAGTGGCAGATTTTAAATTTGTAAAAGTAATGAGAAAAGCATTGAGGTAAAAATGATAAATGCATTAGAAATTGTACCGGATATCTGTGAAGAACTGTATCCAATCGAAGAAATCAAGGATGATACGAAATTTGTGGAGGAAAACGATGTTTTATCATGCGTCATCAATAGAGGGCATTCAGTGTTTGGAACCAAGAATATCAAATCATGGGATTCCTTTAATTTATTTTTCTAAAAAAAGAGAGAATACATTGGTTTATTTGAGTAATGCTATTGAGAAGTATTGTAAGGAAAACAACTATTCTTATGATGGAATATGGCAAAAGTGGGGTTCTTACGGATTTGAAAAAGACGGACGTTTAAGAATTGAAGAATACTATCCGAATGCATTATTATCCACATACAAGGGTGTATCAGGATACATATATAGAGCGGAGCATGTAAATGATTCTGGATATGAAGTGAGTATTCCTGATGCAATAACGAGTAATTCTTCAGTTCTGGTGTCGGATGTAGAATTTGTGGTAGACGCATATGAAGCAATTCTTCAGGCTGAAAAACAAGGTTTGATTACAATTTTGCATTATGATGATGTTTCAGAGAATATGAGGAAACGCTTATACAAGATGTTGAAGGAAGAATACAAGAGTGCCAATGAACATCCGGAATATCGTTTTTTTCTAGAAAAGAACTTTCCGGAGATTGATTGGAGACTAAATTTTCAATAGTCTTGACTCCTATCATGAAAAAAACCACAATATTATTGAAAAAACAGAAGAAATAGAGACTAAATTTTCAATAGAGGTGTTGTCGCATGAAAAGGGATATGTATTTGGAAAAACTAATAAGAAGAAAACACAATGGGATGATTAAAGTTATCACAGGAATCAGAAGATGCGGAAAGACTTATCTTCTATTGAATCTTTTTTATAAATATTTGTTAGAATGCGGAGTTGACGACAACCATATTATTAGGATAGCTTTGGATGATAGAATTAATAAAAAATATAGAAATCCAGACGTTTTATGCGAATATATCCATGATGCTGTTAAAGATGATCAAATGTATTATGTATTACTAGATGAAGTGCAGATGGTGGCGGAGTTTGAAGATGTGCTAAATAGTTTTTTGCATATAAATAATGTGGATACCTATGTAACAGGTAGTAATGCGAAGTTTTTATCAAAGGATATTATCACAGAGTTTAGGGGACGAGGAGATCAGATACATTTAAAACAGTAAAAGGGACACCGGTCCCCCCCCGACACCATTAAAAAATACTTGGATTATTTTGAAGATTCTTTTTTGATTAGCAGGGCAAAGCGCTATGATGTGAAGGGAAGAAAATATATTGGAACCCCTATGAAATTTTACTTTACAGATTGTGGGCTGCGTAATGTGAGAATTAATTTTAGACAGTATGAAGAAACACATATTATGGAAAACATCATTTATAATGAACTTTTGATCAGGGGTTATCATGTAGACGTAGGAATGGTTGAGTATAGTTATTACACAGAAGAAAAGAAAAAAGTACAGAAACAGTTGGAAGTAGATTTTGTGTGTAATCAAGGCTCAAAAAGAATATATATACAATCTGCGCTGACAATTCCTACACAGGAAAAAGAAGAACAGGAACAATTATCACTTCGCAATATTAATGATTCATTCAAGAAAATCATTATTGTAAAGGACGGGCCTACACATTATAATGAATCGGGTATCCTGATATTAAATTTATATGATTTTTTATTAAATGAAGGCAGCTTAAATCAATAAAATCAGGTATTGTCAAAACCGACGGAATTTTGAATCCAAATTGCTGCGGCGGTATGGAACCACGACTGAAAGAATTGTCCGTGCGGGCAATGGAAGATATAGTTGGTGTGGCTATGGAAAACCCGCCGGCAGAGGGCATGGGATGCTCCTGCGCATTCAGTCCTATGGTTTGGGGAGAAAATGGAGAAGTTCTTCAGATGGACGAAGCAGAAATGCAGCAATTGGATCAAATTCATTTTGGGAATTCATAATTTTTTCACACAAAACAGATATACTATAATCGATAAATATTTATGAGGAGGTATGTTTATGAAAATAAGACTTTCACTGATTACAGTATCCTTATTAACAGCAGGGATTCTTTCCGCTTGTTCCGGACAGCGTCAGACAGCGCAGGAATCCACTGCCATGCAGACGGATGTTGTGACAGCGCAGGAAACTGTTTTGCAAGATACCACAAATGTAAAGCCGGCGGCAGAGGCCGGTCAAAATACAGGCGACACATCGATTATTTCCGAGGATAAGGCAAAGAAAATTGCCTTGGACGATGCGGGCGTGAAAGAGAATGACGTCACAGGCATTCGTGTCAAATTAGAAATGGACGATGGCAGACAGGAATATGAAGTGGACTTCTATGCCGGTACAAAAGAGTATGACTATAAGATTGCTGCGGCAGACGGAGCGATACTGGAAAAGGATTATGATATTGAGTACGACTTTGAAGGAAAAAATAATGACAAAAGCAGTGAGACTTTCAGCCGGGAGGATGCAATAGCATTGGTGCTTTCTAAAGTAAACGGCGCAACGGAATCTGATGTGAGGATTCATCTTGATACCGATGATGGTAGGGAGATTTACGAAGGCTCTGTGATTTACAAGGCAATGGAATATGATTTTGAAATTGATGCGCAGACAGGTTCTGTCATAGAGTGGGAAGCAGAATCCATTTATGACTGATAAGGCATTGGCAGAATATGACAGATGAAATATAATGATTTTTAAAATGCAGAAAAGCAGATGAAAACAAGTCTCTTTTTCTGCATTTTTTGATGAAAAGCAATAATAAAAAATTGAAAACGCAAGAACACTATTTATTATTTCCGAGAATTGTGCTAAATTGAAAAATGTATTGAAAATCCTATGTTTTTATGAAACTAAAAAGTTTACAGAGCATAAGATATAATGGATATATAGATATCAATTTTTATGAAAAAGGACATCAACAATGCAGTTTTTAATTCTATTTCTTGTCGCCATGGCTGTCAGTTCCATTGGGTTTAAAAAATTTTTATGGTTTATTTCTGTTGGATATGGATTTTCCATTGCTGCTCTAGGTGTAGTGATTCCGGTGTTATTTTTCAATCATTTAACGGTAGTCAGTGGGTTAATGTCTGTTCTGTTAATCGTATACGGTGTCCGTCTGGGTGGGTATCTGTTTCTTCGGGAGGCAAAAAGCGCAGCCTATCGGAATACGGTGAAAGAAGATATGGTGGACGGAGCAGAAATTAAGCCGATTCTGAAGGTTCTGACATGGGCGGCTTGTTCCTTTCTTTATTGCTGTGAAACTGCACCGATATTTTTCAGGTTATCAAACGGGCAGAGCGATGATGTAATGGGGATAGCAGGTTTGATTATTATGGCTCTCGGAATCGTGACGGAGGCTTTGGCAGATTACACAAAAAATAAATATAAGAAAAAGAATCCAAAGAGATTTTGCGATATCGGACTATACCGGTTGGTGCGATGCCCGAATTATCTTGGAGAAATTTTGACATGGCTTGGCGTGTTTTTGTCCGGAGTGACAATATATGAGGGAGTCCTGCAATGGGGCGCTGCAATTTTTGGACTCTTATGTATTATTTATATCATGTTTGGCGGTGCCAGAAGATTAGAACTCCGTCAGAATAAAAACTATGGAGAAAACTTAGAATATCAGAATTATTGTAAAAGTGTTCCGATTTTAATTCCATGGATTCCATTATATAGTGTTGCAAAACATAAATGGCTGGTCGGATGACGAGATGAATTGAAAGACTGACGGAATTTCTGTTGAAAAAAAGTGATAAAAATTGATTTACAAATCCAAGGAATGTGCTAATATAATCTGGGAATTATAATTGATTCAGTTCTATGATAAAGAAGGTATTGCAGACAGGCTTTAATAAAACGGGAGAGCGACATGAGTCGGAAAAAGTTTTTTAAAAACGTGAAAAGAAAAGATATTATTATTGGAGTGATTGTGACGGTCGCTGTTTTTTTTGGCGTAAGTTATCTATATATGCTTGGCAGTTATCGTATCAATTTTACAAACGGAACGACGATTAACGGGATTGATGTCAGTGGACTGACCGTCGAAGAAGCGGAAACGAAAATGCGTGAGGGAGAAGACGATTACGTACTTACCTTGAAATTCCGCAATAACAACACAGAGACAATCTATGGAAAAGATTTTGCATTTCATTGTGTAAATCAGTATGATATTGAGAAACTTTTAGATAAACAGAATAATCGTCTCTGGTTTATAGATATCTTGTTTAGAAAAAGCAACGACTATATGATAGAGGCGGATTTTTCGGAAGAGCAGTTAAAAAAACAGTTGAATTTAATGCCTGCACTGCAAAAGCAGAATATGGAGGCGCCGCAGGACGCCTTTCCGGTATATAAGGACGGCTCTTTTTCTATTCAGCCCGAGGTTTTGGGAACGACTCTTCAGGAAAAAAATGTTTATAAGGCTGTGACTTCCGCTGTGAAAAAAAGCGAGTCTACACTGGATATGGAAAGTGTTTATGATGCGCCGGATGTCAAGGCCGATGATAAAGAATTGACAGAGCAGATTCCGAATCTCAATGATTTAGTGGGCACAAAAGTCACGTACCTTCTGCCAAATGGAAAAAAGAAGGTCTTAAATGGCACGACACTGGTGAAGTGGTTAAAAAAAGATAAAAATGGAAAGCATTACAAGGACCAGGACCGTTGGAAGGCCAAAATCAAAGAATTTGTACATACGCTGGCAAAGGAAGTCGATACCACAGAACAGGAACGGACTTTTGTGACGCATTCCGGGGAAACCATCACGCTTCCGGCAACTTCATATTATGGATGGAAAATTTCTGAGGAAGAAGAAGCAAAACAGCTGGAAAAGGATTTAAAGACAAAAAAAGCTGAAAAGAGAAAACCGGTTTACAGTATGATGGAAGCTGCTGATTTGTCAGACAATGATGGATTTGGCCGGGATTACTGCGAAGTCGATTTGGGCGCGCAGCATCTTTGGGTCTATAAAAAAGGGAAAGTTGTTTTAGAAACGGACGTAGTGTCCGGAAAAGATGATAGTAAACACAGAACGCCGGCAGGAGCATTTACTGCATATGATATGCAGCAAAATAAAATTCTGCGTGGAGAGAAGAAACCAAATGGAAAGTATGAGTACGAGACGCCGACCAAATATTGGATTCGCCTGACGAATCAGGGCGTGGGATTGCATGACGCCCCGTGGCGCGGTTCCTTTGGCGGAAGCATTTGGAAGAAAGGCGGTTCGCATGGATGCATCAATCTCCCCGCCGCTGCGGCAGCAAAGATTTATGAACTGATGTCCAATGGCACCCCCGTCATTGTCTATTATTAAAGAAAACAAAAAACTGTCAGTATGAGCGTTTTTGAGTTCTCATTCTGACAGTTTTATTATTTGACACCGACTTCCTTTGCGCGGTTGATTTCTTCCCATAACGCATCGTGAAAAACCATCGCCAGTTCCTGCCAGTGTTTTCTCTGTTGCCGCTCATCTATGAGCTGCTTCTTTAGTGCTTCTAATTCGCCTGAAATTGCAGACAAATCATCCAGTACAAGCGTATTTTCCGTATCTTTCACCAAAAACACCCCCATTTAAACTGCATTTGCTATCCATGAAATGAATGGCAAGGCAGCATAATAACCCGTACAAAATTATTATACTATTTCACAGGAGTATTTTGGAAATTTCTTTAGGCAATCTTTCGAGAAAAAATGCCAAAAAGTAGAATCATGTCGAATTTTAGGAATAAAGGGATTCCTCTTATTTTTTTGTCATCAGCCGCCCGGTTTTCCTATTAAAATAGTACGATTTCTTATGAATTTTCTGCCAGCCGTATACCATGGCGCCGGTTTTTCTGCTGAAATAATATTTTTTATTTTGATAGGTAACCCAGCCCCGCTGCTGAACCCCCTTGGCATTAAAATAATTTTTTTCAGTGCCAAGATTCCATATTTTGTTTCTGATTATAGTTCCATTTCCTTTGGCAAAATAAGTTTTTCCTTTTACCTTAAATTTTCCGGTAACCATTTCACCGGTGGACTTCAGGTAAAACAGATTATTGTCGACGGTCACAAATCCGGTCATCCGCTTCCCGGTTTCCGGAGAACAATAATACCATTTTCCATTCTGTTTGATCCAGCCGCTTACCTTTTCCCCTTTATCATTGATAAAGTAGGCTGCCCCGTGTTGCTTTTTAAATTTTCCGTTCATTACCTTTTGCTTCAGTCCATAATAAGAAATAATGGCGTTGGCATCAGCTTCTCCGAGAAGTTTCCTTTTGGCCTGTGTCCGAAAGTATTTTTGGCAGTCGGATGGATTGGTGATATATCCATGCTCAATAATCAGGCTGGGGATGTTATAGATAACGCCATTGCGGACAATGGAATAATAATCGTATCTCGCACCGTTGGAATAACGTCCTTTGGAAAGCTTGCGAAGCCATAAACCGTTATTTTGAATGCCCAGACCGGATAATTCTGAAAGGATCAACTTCCCTAGGGCTTGGGATTCAACCCGAACACGGTCATGATATTTGGAACGGTAGGCAGGCAAAACAAATGCACCTGTCCTGCCGGAATTTTCATCCCAATTGATATGAAAACTAATCAGAAAGTCTGCCCCCAGCCGGCGGGAGAAACGGTTCCTTGCCGTGAGGCATTCTCCTAAATTTAGCCTCGTGCAGCAACTCATGGTCGACCGGGTCATATAGACAGTGATATCGCCGTACTGATTGAGTTTTTTCTGACAGGCTTTTGCAATATTTAAAACGACGACATCTTCTCTTAACCCATGGCCGGCAGCGCCACCGTGTATCATACAATGCCCCGGGTCTAATACAACAATTTTTGACTTTAAAGGGGAGAGCGTAGATACAGTAAACTTTTTTAAATCGCTGTTGGGTTTCTTTGAAGTCTGTTGCTCCGGCATATTCGGTTCTTTATCAGTTGTTGTCGTTTCCTGTGTAGTCTGCTCATTCAGTGTAGTCGTCTCTTCTTGGATAGTTGTCAGTTCTTGTGCAGTGCTTTCTTCGGATGAACTCTGTTCGGTAGAGGGAGAAACCGCTGTCGTTGTCTCTATTCCTGCCGCATCAACAGGCTTTAAAGATAAGCACTGAAAAAACAGCGCCATGAAAAACAGTGTCAAAATTCTTTGGTAATTCTTTTGCATAAAAATCCTCTCTGCTTGTACATAAAATCAAGTTGCATTGTTTGTAATTATAAAGAAAACTTTCCTGTAATTCAATAATATAATGCGTATTTTTGCAATTCTACATAATACATATTTTTCATGACCGGTTTCAATAAAATCATCCCTGATTTCAGCCATATTGGAAAACATTGGTTAATGAATCTGGGAATCCCCGCCGATTTTTGATAGAAAGTATGGAGAAATAATCTCATCTGTGGTAAGATAAATAATTATTACTGTTATCCATGTTTTATGATAAAGTAACTTTTTGGAGGTTTTTATGGAAGAAAAAAATATTGAAGCAGCAGTGGAGACTGATACTGAAAAAATGGAACACTTAGGACAGGCGTTAGAAGAATCATATGCGTATATGGGAGATGGAGAGTATGATACGGATACTCTTCTGGCATGGGAAAAAATCAACAGTTATAAGGAAAGCGGAAAGATTCTTTCTGTCACAGTTTCAGGGATTGTAAACAAAGGGGTGATTGCACTCGTGGAAGGCGTGCGCGGATTTATCCCGGTGAGCAGGCTGGATATCAATCATGTGGAAGATACGAACGATTGGCTTGGACGGGATATCCGGGTTCGGGTCATTGAAGCGGATATGGAAAAAGGAAAACTCGTATTGTCAGCAAGAGAGATCTTGCGGGAAGAGTCTGCCGCAGCAAGAAAAGCGCAAAGAGAGATGGCGGTCTCAAAGATTGCCGTAGGTTCTGTGATTGAAGGAAAAGTGGAATCACTTCAGCCATATGGAGCGTTTGTAGATTTAGGAAATAATGTGTCCGGTCTGGTACATATTTCCCAGATTTCCACAAACCATATCAAATCTCCAAAAGAAGCGCTGGAAGTAGGACAGACAGTCCGGGCTAAAGTCATTAAAAATCAGGGTGGCAGAATAAGCCTGAGTATTAAGGATTTATTGGAAGAACAGAGAGCGCAGGAGGAAGCGGAAATTAAAAACAATATTCCAAAAGTAGAAAGTATTGGGACTTCGCTGGGAGATTTGCTCAGTGGGATCAAATTAAAATAAATGTGATAACGGAGGAACAATGATAAAATTTTTAGTAGATTCAGGTTCAGATTATGATGTACATGAGGCGGAACAGAAAGGAATTTGCTTTGTGCCACTGACCGTGGACTTTGGGGATAAAGTTTTCCAGGATGGAATTGAGTTGAAAAAAGAGGAATTTTATGACCGGATTGTAAACCGCGGGCAGTTCCCAAAAACAGCGCAGCCGTCACCGGATAAATTTTTGAAATTCTTTAATGAAGCAAAAGAAAACGGCGATGAAATCATTGCGGTAATGATCTCTTCCGGAATCAGCGGAACTTACCAGAGCGCAGTGCTGGCAAAGGAAATGTGTGGGTATGACAAGATTCATCTCATTGATTCCCTGACTGCCATCTATTGTATTAAAATCATGGTTGATTACGGAATCCAGCTGCGCGACGAGGGAATGAGCGCCTTGGAAATTGTAGAGGAATTAGAACGGCTGAAGAAAAGAATCAATGTTTTCTTTGTCGTGGATTCACTCGACAGTTTATATCGGGGAGGCCGGCTGACAAAAATGGAAGCCGGGATTGGAAATCTCGCAAAATTGAAACCGATTGTTTCGATTCCGGAGGGAAAAGTGATTATGCTCAAGAAATGTATCGGAAGAAAGAAAGCGGTAGCAGGGCTGATTGAACTGTATCAGCAGGTAGACATTGATTCCCGATTTCCGAATTATGCAGTTTATACCTATGATAAAAGCAATATGGAAATGATGATAGATAAATTTGCAGAAAAAGGGATTCCAATTCAGAACAGTTATGAAATGGGTGCGACGATTGGAACGCATGTTGGAGCCGGATGTTTTGGCATCATCTGTATTGGCGACAGGCTTTTTTAATCAATTTTGACTCAAAATATACAACTATAATAAACAAAACTGACAATGAAAGGAATGACAAATGAAGAAATTAATTACAGCGGCAATGATTACGATTATGATGACGTTTACTTGTTTTGGCATGATTTCTGCCACGGCGCAGTTTCGTCAAAAGGTAAGCGCGCAGGAAATTAGTTCTACCGAAGAGACAAATCAGGAGTCTCAAACCGGAGAGGGAGAGTCTTCAACAGAGGAATCTTCAACAGAGGAATCTTCGACGGAGGAATCTACGACAGAAGAACCGACAACGGAAGAGCCAACGACAGAGGAACCGACGACAGAAGAACCGACGACGCAAACTCCGGTAACACCGGATTACGAGATTATTGACGGCGTCTACAAAGTAAAGGACGGGATACTGCTTGAGTACCTTGGCAATCCAAAGGATAAAACCATCACAACGCTTGAAATCCCTGCATCGGTAGAAGAAATTGGAAATTCTGTCTTTGAAGATTGTATATACATAAAGAAAGTTACTTTTGAGGGAGGAAGCCGGTTAATTTCAATTGGACAGTATGCTTTTAAGGGCTGTAAGGCAATGACATCCATTACGCTTCCTACCGGATTGGAAATTATCGGATACCGTGCATTTGGTTCCTGTACAGCGCTTGAAAGTCTGACCATTCCGGCAACTGTTACAGAAGGAGATATGATCCTTGGCACAGTGTCCGGTGTCAAGACGGTAAAGTTTGCATCAGGCATGACCGAGATTCCAAGCAAGATATTAAAGGGAGCAGCAAGTGTCACCAAAGTCACCTTAAAGAGTGGAATTACCTCAATTGGCAGTCAGGCATTTTATGAATGCAGCGCGTTGACCTCAATTAATCTGCCGAAAGGGATTAAGACTATTGGAAAATCTGCATTTTACGGATGTAAAGCTTTGGTAGAAATTAAACTTCCAACGACTTTAAAGACGCTTTCAGATTATGCGTTTAAAAACTGTACCAGTTTAAAAACACTGACTTTGTGGACAGGAATCACGGATATTCGTACCGATGTATTTGCCGGCGATACAAATTTAGTCGTGAAAGTTTACGCCAATTCATCCGGGAAAGCTTATGCGAGAAAGAACAATATCAAATGGGAGTTTACAGATTCTGAATTAAAGCGGCGGGCAGTCAATCAGGCAATCGCTGATGCATTTACAAAACTGATCAGTGCTAAGAATGCGAAAAAATATCAGTATAAGTACTTAAAAAATTATGTGCCACAGGCAGTTTGCGTTATTGGAAAATATGTTGTGGTGTCTATGTATTACCCGGGACTGGCCAAACGTTCCATTTTAGTGGTGTACAATAAGTCCACAGGAAAATTTGTCAAGAAATTAATCTTACCGTCTAAAGACCATATAGGGTCTCTTGCCAACGTCAAAGGACGATTAGTCGTTGGACTGAATAATATTTCTGCTACCGATTACATCGCGGTGATTGAGAAAGCAAAATTAAAAAAAGCGAAAAATAATAGAGTTATCCGTTATAGTTATAAAAGAAAAATAGCAGGGTATGCAGACTTTTCCACCTTTGATGGAACCTATTATTGGGCAGGGAGAAGTGCAAATATATCTTCTGCGTCCATGTATGGATATAAAGTAAAAGTCAAAAAGAAAAAGCTGGTCTTTACAAAAGTACATTCCTATATTGTACCGGCAAATACACAAGGAATGATTGCATTGAAAGGGAAAAATGGAAAACGTACTTTTGTATTCACGCAATCCTATGGAAGACTGCCAAGTTCCAAATTGATTCGATATGTGACGAATTTAAACAGTGCAACTTTGGGCAAGCCAAAGAAAACAAAAATGCTTCCTGCCATGGCGGAAGGATTATTCAGGGATTCACAGGGATATCTGTATGTTTGCTTTGAATCTGCAGCGAACCTTTATTGTGGAAATCCGGATTATACTTCCGAGATTCAGATGAAGAATATAGGAAAAATAAAATACAAAAACTTTTCCAAATTAAAAAACGAGTAGAGTTAGTTTGATTTGTCTGCTGACTTCAGCAATAAATTGAGAATTTGTTGGATATTTTTTCCCTTCTTTGATAAAGAAATGATAATTTTCTGAAGTGGAAAGAGTTGAGTTATTATCCCATGCGACACTGATTGCATGCCGCAAAGATTTTTCTACCCGTTGAGGTGTGGAGTGATGATATTCAGCAATTTCAGGATATAAAATTTTGGTAATTCCATCCAGTACAGTTTCATCAGATAATACTTTTTTTACTGCAGTAATCATATATCGGAATCCTGAAAGACCTGATGGAATTCCCAGTTGGGAAAGATAATTGGAAATTGTTACGTCTAACTTTGAAGGTATGCTTTGATGAGGCATACCTTCATTTTTTATGAATGTGTTTTCAATCAGTTTGTTCTTAGACAATAAGTATTCATTGGAATCGATGGTAAAACAGAGCGTGTTTCCTTTTGCGTTTAATACTTTACTAAATTCCATAAAAATCGGCACAAAGTCCTCGTTGATTTGTAGTTGGATTTGTTTCATGATTCCCTCCGCAAAAAAATTGATAAAATAATATTATTATGATAAATAGTAAAAAGAGAATCTTGAAATAAAACAGAATAGAATAGAATAGAATAAGAAACCTTGAGATGTATACAAGTTACATATTACATTTTAAAGGATAAGGGGGAAAAGATAAAGATGATGCAAGAAGATTATTTCATGGAAAATGCGGAAAAGATGATGTTCAATCAAGAAAATTATATGATATCCTTCCGCAGAAATGTAGAAACCTACGCAAAGGAGAACAATCTTACGCTGCGGAAGGTTTCTGAAATGTCAAATATACCTTATGCAACGCTGAATTCTTTTTTCTATGGAAAAAATATGGACTGTAAATTATCGACTGCTGTAAAACTGGCGAGAGCACTTGACGTAACATTGGATGAGTTGGTGGGTGCGGGCACGCTTACCAAAATGGAGCAAAGGGATTTAAAAATGCTGCGTATACTGCCCAGGCGGACAAAATATCTCATACACTGGCTGATTGAGTATCATGGCCATATGATGATGCATCAGGATCAGCGGGAAAAGCGGATTAGTGTTCTGATTCCCGAGATTCATAATGGAACGGAAATGCTTTTTAGCTATCACTATAAGTTGATGGATGTCAGCAAATGCAGTGATGAAATCAAAGCAAAAGCTTATATTGGGTTAAAACTGGTCAGTGAAAACTATATGCCCAAATATGCTCCAGGAGACATTCTTCTGATTGCAAATAACCATATTGAGGCCGATAATATGGATTATGTCATTATTTATTATGGACGGATTTACCTGACTAAAAGGATAAAAAAAGATGCAAATAAATTTTGTTTTGTTATTGAAGACGGTGGATTTCAGGTCGATGAAGATGAAATTGATGGAATCCTCGGGTATATCATAGGAATTGTATACTGATGACTTCCGCCTGTTTTTCATATTGTTTTGAGAATATATTTGATTTAATCTGAAAGGGTGCTATAATCATATGACGAATGGAAAGATACATAAGCAGATTTCGACTTTAGGAGGAAATCATGAAGATTATAATTGTTGGATGTGGAAATGTCGGTACAACCCTGACAGAACAGCTCAGCGAAGAGGGACATGACATTACGGTCATTGACTCGAGAGAGAGTGTTGTCGAAAATGTCGTCAATACTTATGATGTGCTGGGAGTCACCGGAAATGGTACCAGTATTAATGTCCAGATGGAGGCTGGCGTTGAAACGGCAGATCTGCTGGTTGCCGTTACAGGCTATGATGAAATGAACTTACTTTGCTGTCTGATTGCAAAAAGGGCCGGAGTGCGTCACATTATCGCCAGAGTCAGCAATCCGATGTACAGTCAGGAAGTCAATTTCTTTAAAGAAGAGCTTGGTCTTTCCATGATCATCAATCCCCAGATGGCGGCTGCCGGAGAAATGGCAAAGCTGCTAAAATTTCCTTCCGCTTTAAATATTGAACACTTTGAAAAGAGCAGGGTGGAACTGGTGACTTATAAACTGGAAGAAAAAAGCCTGTTAAGTCATAAAAAATTAAAAGATTTGGGTACCTTGTTACAAGGAAATATTCTGATTCCAATTGTAGAGCGGGGAGACCGGGTTATCGTACCGGACGGGGAATTTATTCTTGAACCGAAAGATGAAATTACCTTTTTCGGCAGTACGAGAAGAATTGTGGAATTTTTTAGAAAAATAGGAATCCAGACAACCGCGGTAAAAGACGTGATTATTGTCGGAGGCGGGAGAACATCGATTTATCTGGCAAGCCAGTTGATTGATATGGGCGTCAAAGTAAAAATTATTGAAAAAGACGTCAGCAAATGTGAGATGCTGATTGATATGCTGCCAAAGGCAATGATTATTAACGGAGACGCCACGGACAAAGAACTTCTCGCTGAGGAGGGAATTGCAGAAGCAGAAGCGTTTGTGGCAAATACCAGCATTGATGAAGAAAATATTATGCTGTCTCTTTATGCACAGAGTTTATCAGACGTTAAAACCATTACAAAAGTGCATCGGATCTCATATGATGAAATTATCGAAAAACTGGATCTGGGCAGTATTGTCTATCCGAAGTATACTGCTGCGGAAAGTATCTTAAAGTATGTTCGTGGAAAACGAAAGACCATTAACAGCAGTGACATTGAAACGCTGTACCAGCTCAATGATAAGCGCGTTGAGGCGCTAGAGTTTATTATCAGGGAAAACTGTCCGGTCATTGGAAAAACCCTGCAGGAAATTTCATGGAAACCGGGCGTGATCATTGGATGTATCAATCATAAGAGACACACTACGATTGCAAACGGACAAAGTGTGATACAGCAGGGAGACTCTGTGGTTATGATTACGACGATTACCGGGATGCGTAATATAGAAAATGCGCTGCAGTAGGAGGAACAAATGAACTATTCGATGATTCGATATATTTTGGCAAGCGTGTTACAGTTTGAAGGGGCATTTATGCTCCTGCCTGTTATTGTTGCCGCTGCATATAGGGAAAAACAGGGGTTCATTTACCTTCTGATTGCATTGATTTGTCTTGCGTTAGGCTATCTTGGCAGAAGGAAAAAAGCAAAAAAGGATGTATTTTATTCGAAAGAAGGATTTGTTGCAGTCTCTTTGAGCTGGCTTCTGCTCAGTTTTGTCGGCGCTGTCCCGTTTGTTGTTACAGGGGAAATTCCTTTCTATCTGGACGCATTGTTTGAAACGATTTCCGGATTTACTACAACCGGTTCTTCTATATTGACAAATGTAGAAGTTCTATCTCATACGACGCTGTTTTGGCGTTCTTTTGCCCATTGGATCGGAGGAATGGGAGTTTTAGTATTTATTATGGCAATACTGCCGCTGTCCGGAAGTTCCAGCCTGCATTTGATGAAAGCCGAGAGCCCGGGACCGGTGGTCGGAAAACTGGTACCAAGGCTGAAAAATACAGCAATGATTTTGTATGGAATCTATGTATTTATTACCGTTTTAGAAATCATTTTACTGCTGATTACCGGAATGACGCCGTTTGAGGCGATGACTCTTACATTTGGTACCGTGGGAACCGGAGGGTTTGGGATTCTCAACAGCAGTATCGCTTCGTATAGTCTTGCATCACAGATTGTCATTACCATTTTTATGCTTATTTGTTCCATTAACTTCGGCGTTTACTATCTGCTTCTGATCCGAAAACCGAAAGACGCACTGCGCAATGAGGAGATGCGCTATTATCTGGCGATTGTTTTGGTCTCCGCGCTCGTGATTGCAGTCACTATTTATGATAAGTTTTCAAATTTCTTTGAAGCTTTTCACCATGCGCTGTTTCAAGTTGCTTCTATTATTAGTACTACCGGATACACGACAACCGATTTTAATGTCTGGCCGGGACTCTGCAGGATGATTCTTGTACTGTTAATGTTTATTGGAGCCTGCGCGGGAAGCACTGGCGGCGGATTTAAAATTTCCCGGTTAATCATCTTGTTAAAAGCGATAAAAAATGAAGTAAAAACGATTACGCATCCGAGAAGCGTTCAACGGATCCGGGTAGAAAGTAAACAGGTTCATACGGATGTTGTGAGAAAAGTTCTGACTTATCTTGGGGCTTATGTCATTATTTTGATATTCTCTGTGCTATTAGTCAGCGTAGAGGGAAAAGGATTCACTTCCAGTTTTACGGCAGTAATGGCGACATTTAATAATATCGGACCGGGACTGGATGATGTCTATGCCGGATTTGGCGGGTGCAGCATCCTGTCAAAGATTGTTTTGATGGCGGATATGCTGATTGGGCGTCTGGAAATTTTCCCAATGCTGGTGTTGTTCTCCCCGGAAGTCTGGAAAACACCACTTCGGAAAGCAAGTCAAATTAGAAAATAGAGGAAACAGGGAATGGATATTTATTTTTTTAATATTACGGTATTAAGAAATAAAGAGATTTACGAAGAAAAATTGAATGATATGGACGAGGACCGGCTGGGGAAAATACGGCAGCTGAAACGAACGGACGACAAACTGAGGAGTCTGGGCGCCGGCCTGCTGATTTCTTTTATAAAAAAGAAGTATGCGATTCAGGAAAAAATTGTGGTCGATAAGTTCGGAAAGCCATATTTTGAAAAGGGATTATTGCATTTTAATCTTTCTCACTCAGGAAATTATGTCATTGCCGCTGTTTCCAAATACGACATTGGAATTGACATTCAGCGTGTGCGTACAGACAAGCATCGCATTGCGGAAAAGAACTTCCTGCCTGAGGAGTGTGCCTATATCAACGAGGTGGAAGATGAGCATGTGAGACAGCAGCGTTTTTGTGAAATATGGACAGTGAAGGAAGCTTATCTGAAAGAGAAGGGAATTGGACTTCGAAAGCCTTTGAATTCTTTTGAAGTGGAGTTATCGGGAGACGCGCCAAAGATTGTCGGGGAGGAAGCGCTGAGAGTCGTGCAGTTCCGGATAGACCAAAAATATATTGTTTCCGTTTGCGCCGGTAGACAGGATAAAGATTTTCAAATAGAAGAAATCAAAATTCAGTGACAAAATAAAAAGAAGCGGCAGTTTTTAATGATTGTAAATTAAAAACGCCGCTTTTTGTTATCATATCATAATTATCTGCTCCATCTTCCGGAAGCCCCGCAGGGCAGAATCAAACCATTGGACGAAACCGGCAGGCCAATTTCATCCGATTCCACAGCGCCGCCAAATTTTGGAACAATGGCGGTCTGCATCATATAAGACAATACCGCGGGCTGAAGCCCCGTCGTGTAAGAATTTACCAAAAAGAACAGCGGATTGTCACTTAACAGTTTGGTACAAAGACTGATGAAAGGAAAGATTTTTTCTTCTATTTTCCAGATTTCTCCTTTTGGGCCGCGTCCGTAGGAGGGAGGATCCATGATAATCCCATCGTAAGTATTGCCGCGGCGGATTTCCCGCTCCACAAACTTTACACAGTCGTCCACGAGCCAGCGGACGGAACGGTCTGCCAGACCGGAAGATACGGCGTTTTCTTTTGCCCATGTCACCATTCCTTTGGAAGCGTCAACGTGCGTGACGGAAGCGCCCGCCTGCAGCGCGGCAAGTGTAGCCCCTCCGGTATAGGCGAAAAGATTTAAGACTTTGACCGGTCTGCCCGCATTGCGGATTTTTTCGGAAAACCAGTCCCAGTTGACCGCCTGCTCCGGAAACAGACCGGTATGCTTAAAACTGAAAGGCTTTAAATTAAAGGTTAAATCTTTATAATGGATCTGCCATTGTTTCGGCAAATCAAAAAATTCCCATTGGCCGCCGCCTTTACTGCTCCGGTGATAATGCCCGTTTGGACGGCGCCATTTCGGATTGTTCTTTTCGGTGTCCCAGAGCACCTGCGGATCGGGACGCACTAAAAAATAATCTCCCCACCGCTCTAATTTTTCACCCGAAGATGTATCCAAAACTTCATAATCATTCCAATGCTTCGCAACCCACATAACTATTTCCCATTTCTTTTCAATCAGGTTTCTTTTTGTTTCTTACAGTAAAAAAGTGAAGAAGTTTAAAATTGCTCATTCACCTTTAAAATGATAAATGGTAGGCTTTGAAAAGTCAAATCCTTTTGCGGTATTATCGGTTCGGTAGCGTCTATTATAGCCGCTGTTGCATATACGAGTTATACAGGCCTGTAAAAATACATATTTTATCGGTTATATTGTCGTATTTGAAAAAGTCGGGAAAATTTTTCCTGACTTTTTCATTTTTTTGCTTGCATTTTATTTTTTCTTGTGCTAAACTACTTCTTGCTGTGACATTGATAGCGGTGAAGCGTGAGGTTGCTGCATCTGATTGCAGGTTTTCCGTGGAGCGAATGTCAAGTTAGGAAACTGGCGACAAGTCACTGTACAAAACATGTCCACCGGAGAGTGGAAACGCCGTGTGAAGTTTAAACATAAAAATGACACACACGGAAAGGTTGTACGGTCACCACTTGTCGTGCTAAATAGTACGAAAAGGAGGCGGCTTTTTTTATGGCACAGGTAATGAGAATTACATTAAAAGCTTACGATCACAAATTAGTAGATCAGTCAGCGAAAAAAATTGTTGAAACTGCAAAAAAATCAGGAGCAGATGTGAGTGGTCCCGTACCTCTTCCGACAAAGAAGGAGGTAGTTACGATTCTTAGAGCGGTACACAAATACAAATACTCCAGAGAGCAGTTTGAACAGAGAACTCATAAGAGACTTATCGATATTATCTCACCGACACAGAAGGCTGTGGATGCATTATCCAGATTGGAAATGCCGGCAGGTGTATATATCGACATCAAGATGAAAAACAAATAATTCATCAAACACTTACATTAATAATAAGTGAATAGTCCTAATGGTTTAATAATAAAAATTGAACTGTTCTAGGATGATTGCAGAAATGCAATCCGCTGTAGATTAACAGGAGGTAATTAAAATGAAGAAAGCTATTTTAGCTACAAAAGTTGGAATGACTCAGATATTCAACGATGCCGGCGAACTGGTGCCGGTTACGGTTCTTCAGGCAGGACCTTGTGTAGTAACACAGGTTAAGACCGTAGAGAACGACGGATATGCGGCTGTACAGGTCGGATTCGGGGATATCAGAGAAAAGTTGGTCAACAAACCAAGAAAAGGATTGTTTGACAAGGCAGGAGTTCCTTACAAGAGATATGTGAGAGAATTCAAATTAGATGGTGAATACAATGTTGCTGATGAAATCAAGGCAGATGTATTCGAGGCAGGCGATAAAGTAGACGCGTCTGCGATTGCAAAGGGAAAAGGATTCCAAGGCGCAATCAAGAGACATGGACAGTCCAGAGGACCTATGGCGCATGGTTCTAAATATCACAGACATGCCGGTTCCAATGGTTCCTGCTCTTCTCCAAGTAAGGTATTTAAAGGGAAAAAGATGCCGGGTCACATGGGCGGCAAGAAGATTACGATACAAAACCTTGAAGTTGTCAGAGTAGATGCTGAAAAGAATTTACTGCTGGTGAAAGGTGCTGTACCGGGACCAAAGAAGTCTTTAGTAACAATTAAAGAATCCGTGAAAGTCGGCAAGTAGTATTTGAAAGGAGGAACACGCAGATGGCAAAAGTATCTGTTTTAAATATGCAAGGAAGCGAAGTTGGAACGATGGATCTGAATGATGCAGTGTTCGGCGTTGAAGTAAACGAACATCTGGTACATCAGGCAGTTTTGAGCCAGCTTGCAAGCAACCGTCAGGGAACACAGAAAGCGAAAACACGTTCAGAAGTGAGTGGCGGCGGCAGAAAGCCATGGAGACAGAAAGAAACCGGTCATGCAAGACAGGGTTCAACCAGAGCTCCACAGTGGACAGGTGGAGGGGTTGTATTTGCACCGACACCGAGAGATTATTCATTCAAAATGAATAAGAAAGAAAAAAGACTTGCTCTGAAGTCTGCATTGACATCCAGAGTAAATGAAGGAAAATTTGTCGTTGTTGATGAATTAAAGTTTGAAGCTCCTAAAACAAAAGAATTTGTTCAGGTTCTTGAAAACTTAAAGGTAAACAAAGCATTGGTTGTATTAAATGACAATGATGCAAATACAGTTTTATCAGCAAAAAACATTCCTACAGTGAAAACAGCTTTAACAAACACCATTAACGTATATGATATTTTAAAGTATGATACGGTAATCGTAGAAAAAGCCGCTGTAGAAACGATTGAGGAGGTGTATGCATAATGGCAGACCTTAAATATTATGACGTGATTCTTGCCCCGGTGATTACCGAGAAAAGTATGAACGCCATGACAGAAAGAAAATACACATTCTACGTACACACAGACGCTACAAAAAATCAGGTGAAAGAGGCCGTTGAAAAGATGTTCGAAGGCGCAAAAGTGGCAAGTGTAAACACCATGAACGTGAGTGGAAAAAAACGTAGAAGAGGCTATGTTACAGGAAAGACGGCAGCAAGAAAGAAAGCGATTGTCCAGCTGACAGAGGACAGCGCAGAAATTGAAATTTTTGCAGGCCTGTAATCTGAGATAGAAATGACCTGCTTTGCAGGAAAAGCCGATATCGCCTTATGATGATGTGGCGATAAGACATTAAACGCAAGAAAAGCGTGATAACAAATTGATATGGATTTGAAAGGAGAAAGAACATGGGAATTAAGACATATAACCCATACACACCTTCCAGAAGAGCTATGACCCAGCTTGACAATGCAGAAATTACAAAGTCAACTCCTGAGAAGTCATTAACTGTTTCTCTCAAGAAGAACGCTGGTCGTAACAATCAGGGTAAAATTACAGTAAGACACCACGGAGGTGGTTCCAGAAGAAAGTACAGAATCATTGATTTTAAGAGAAATAAAGTTGATGTGCCTGCAACCGTTAAAAGTATTGAATATGATCCGAACAGAACAGCAAATATTGCTCTGCTCAGCTATGCAGACGGCGAGAAAGCATATATCATCGCTCCATTGGGATTAAAGGTTGGCGATGTGCTGATGAACGGTGAAAATGCAGAAGTGAAAGTCGGAAACTGCTTACCGCTTTCTGCAATTCCGGTCGGTACAGAAATTCATAATATCGAGTTGTATCCGGGCAAAGGCGGACAGCTTGTCCGTGCAGCCGGAAATGCAGCACAGTTGATGGCAAAAGAAGGAAAGTATGCAACACTCAGACTTCCTTCAGGCGAGATGAGAATGGTTCCAATCGTATGCCGCGCAACCATTGGTACGGTCGGCAATGTGGAACATGGTCTTGTAAATATTGGTAAAGCAGGACGTAAACGTAATATGGGTATCAGACCTACTGTCCGCGGTTCCGTTATGAACCCGAATGACCATCCACACGGTGGTGGTGAAGGACGCGCGCCAATCGGACGTTCCGGTCCATGTACCCCTTGGGGTAAACCTGCACTCGGCTTGAAGACCCGCAAGAAGAACAAGAAATCAAACAAGCTGATTATCAGAAGACGTGATGGAAGGAACATGAAATAAGGAGGTAGAAACTAATGGCTAGATCATTAAAAAAAGGTCCATTTGCGGATGAGAGCTTATTAAAGAAAATTGATGCATTGAATGAATCCGGCGAAAAGTCAGTGATTAAGACTTGGTCCAGACGTTCTACAATTTTTCCACAGATGGTTGGACATACAATCGCTGTCCATGATGGTAGAAAGCATGTACCTGTTTATGTTACAGAAGATATGGTTGGACATAAGCTTGGTGAATTTGTTTCTACAAGAACTTACAGAGGACATGGAAAAGACGAAAAGAAAGGTAAATAAATAACCTGATGATTTGAAAGGAGGTCTCATCTATGGCAAAAGGACATAGATCCCAGATAAAAAGAGAGAGAAATGCTAATAAAGATACAAGACCGTCAGCAAAGTTGTCTTATGCTAGAGTGTCTGTACAGAAAGCATGTTTCGTATTAGATGCCATCAGAGGTAAAGATGTAACGAGTGCCATCGGTATTCTGACATACAATCCAAGATATGCATCTTCAGTAATTTTGAAATTATTAAATTCAGCAGTAGCAAATGCTGAAAACAATAACAATATGGACGTCAGCAAACTCTACATTGCAGAATGTTTTGCAAATGCAGCGCCTACAATGAAGAGAATTAAACCTAGAGCACAGGGCAGGGCTTACAGAATCTTGAAGAGAAACAGCCATATCACAATTGTGCTTGATGAAAGATAAGGAGGAGGCAAAGTATGGGACAAAAAGTTAATCCTCATGGATTAAGAGTCGGAATTATTAAAGACTGGGACTCAAAATGGTATGCTGAAGCTGATTTCGCAGATAACCTTATCGAAGATTATCAGATCAGAACATATCTGAAGAAAAAGTTATATAATACAGGTGTTTCAAAGATTGAAATCGAACGATCATCTGACAGAGTAAGAGTAAATGTTTACACAGCTAAGCCGGGCCTTGTTATCGGTAAAGGTGGCGCTGAAATTGAAAAACTCAAAGCAGAAGTCCAGAAGATGACGGACAAAAAATTGTTTATGGACGTTAAGGATGTAAAGAGACCTGATAAGGACGCTCAGCTTGTTGCAGAAAACATCGCAGCACAGTTGGAAAACCGTGTCTCTTTCAGAAGAGCCATGAAATCTTCCATGTCCCGGACATTAAAGGCCGGCGCATTGGGAATTAAGGCCGCTTGTTCAGGAAGACTTGGTGGTGCCGATATGGCGCGTACCGAATTTTACAGCGAGGGAACAATCCCTCTTCAGACATTACGTGCTGATATCGAATATGGTTTCGCTGAGGCTGATACCACTTACGGAAAAGTAGGTGTTAAGGTTTGGATTTACAACGGCGAAATACTTCCAACTAAAGAAGGGAGCGATAAATAATGTTAATGCCAAAAAGAGTAAAGCATAGAAAACAATTTCGTGGTTCCATGAAGGGAAAAGCCTTATCAGGAAATAAGATCACTTATGGCGAGTATGGTATTGTCGCAATGGAACCGGGCTGGATTAAATCAAATCAGATCGAAGCTGCCAGAATTGCAATGACGCGTTATGTAAAGAGAGGCGGTAAAGTTTGGATTAAGATTTTTCCGGACAAACCAGTAACTGCAAAACCAGCTGAAACACGAATGGGTTCCGGTAAAGGAACGCTGGAATACTGGGTAGCAGTTGTAAAGCCGGGCCGTGTAATGTTTGAAATTGCAGGTGTTCCTGAGGAAATTGCAAAAGAAGCATTGAGACTGGCTACACACAAGCTTCCGGTGAAATGTAAAGTTGTTTCACGTGAAGATTTAGAAGGCGGTGATAACAGTGAAAAGTAAGACATATGTAGAAGATTTAAAGACAAAATCAGCTGCAGAATTACAGGATGAATTAGTAGCTGCTAAGAAGGAACTTTTCAATTTAAGATTCCAGAACGCAACAAACCAGTTAGATAACACAAGCAGAATTAAAGAAGTAAGAAAAAATATTGCCAGAATTCAGACAATTATTGTTGAAAAGGCAAAAACTGCTGAATAGTTTTAGTTGAGGGGCGTACCCCACCGGCACGGTTGTCGGGAAAGTTAGAAAAGGAGATATTGTTGTGGAAAGAAATTTAAGAAAAACACGTACAGGCAAAGTTGTAAGCGATAAGATGCAGAAAACCATCGTTGTTGCTGTGGAGGATCACGTAAAGCATCCTTTATATAACAAAATCGTCAAGAGAACTTACAAGTTAAAAGCTCATGACGAGGAAAACACAGCCGGTATCGGTGATACAGTAAAAGTTATGGAAACAAGACCACTGTCTAAGGACAAGAGATGGAGACTTGTTGAAATTATTGAAAAGGCTAAATAAGCCCTGAGGAATATTAAAGGAGGAATACAGCATGATTCAACAGGAAAGCAGACTGAAAGTTGCTGACAATACAGGCGCTAAAGAATTACTGACCATTAGAGTAATGGGCGGATCAACAAGAAGATATGCGAACATTGGCGATATCATCGTTGCTACTGTTAAAGATGCAACACCGGGCGGCGTTGTTAAAAAAGGTGACGTTGTAAAGGCTGTGGTAGTTCGTACTGTAAAAGGCGCTCGTCGCAAAGACGGTTCTTATATCAGATTTGACGAAAATGCTGCTGTAATTATAAAAGATGACAAGACCCCAAGAGGAACACGTATTTTTGGGCCGGTTGCCAGGGAGTTGAGAGATAAGCAGTTCATGAGAATTGTTTCTCTGGCGCCTGAAGTTTTATAGGAGGTATGCATACTATGTCAGTGATGAAAATTAAGAAAGGCGATACCGTTCGGGTCATCGCAGGAAAAGATAAAGGAAAAGAAGGTAAGGTTTCAGCAGTAAATGCAAAGAAAAATACCGTGACAGTCGATGGTGTCAATGTGCATACAAAGCACACAAAGCCGAGTGCAAAAAACCAGAATGGCGGCATCATAACACAGGAAGGACCGATTGACGTATCTAACGTCATGCTTGTTGTAAAAGGACAGACAACAAGAGTCGGATACAAAGTGGAAGATGGAAAAAAAGTACGTATTGCCAAAAAGACCGGCGACGTTATTGATTAGATTAAGAGAGGAGGTCCGAGAAAGTGAGCAGACTGAAAGAAACTTATTTGACAGAGATTAGGGATGCAATGCAGAAGAAGTTTGAATACAAAAACGTAATGCAGATTCCTAAGATTGAAAAAGTTGTTATAAACATGGGCGTAGGCGAAGCAAAGGAAAACGCGAAAGTTTTAGAGACTGCAGTCAGAGATCTTGAGATTATCACGGGTCAAAAGGCAGTGATTACAAAAGCAAAACATTCCGTAGCCAACTTCAAGTTAAGAGAAGGCCAGTCCATCGGATGTAAAGTGACGCTGAGAGGCGACAAGATGTATGAATTTTTGGACAGATTGATTAATCTTGCCCTTCCGCGTGTACGAGATTTTAGAGGTGTCAATCCGAATGCCTTTGATGGCAGAGGAAATTATGCTCTTGGAATCAAGGAGCAGATTATTTTCCCTGAAATCGAATACGATAAGGTTGATAAAGTTAGAGGTATGGACGTGATTATCGTTACAACTGCTAACACAGATGAAGAAGCTCGTGAATTATTGACATTATTTAATATGCCATTTGCAAAGTAATTAGGAGGTAGATCCATGGCTAGAACTGCTATGAAAGTAAAACAGCAAAGAAAAGCTAAGTTCTCAACACAGGCTTACAATCGTTGTAGAATCTGTGGTCGTCCACACGCTTATTTGAGAAAATACGGAATCTGCAGAATTTGTTTCCGTGAATTAGCGTATAAGGGACAGATACCGGGCGTGAAAAAAGCAAGCTGGTAAGAGAAAATTTGAAGGAGGAAATAACTATGAATATAAGTGATCCAATCGCAGATATGCTTACAAGAATTCGTAATGCAAATACTGCAAAGCATGATACTGTAGATGTTCCTGCATCAAAGATGAAATTAGCTATTGCTGAGATTCTTTTAAATGAAGGTTACATTACAAAGTATGACGTTTTAGACGAAGGAAGCTTTAAGACAATCAGAATCACATTAAAGTATGGTAAAGATAAAAACGATAAGGTCATTACAGGCATCAAGAAGATTTCCAAACCGGGACTTCGTGTTTATGCCGGCAAAGATGAACTTCCAAAGGTTCTCGGCGGCCTTGGCGTAGCAATCATTTCTACGAACAAAGGTGTGATTACAGATAAAGAAGCTAGAAAAGCAGGCGTTGGCGGAGAAGTTCTCGCATTCGTCTGGTAAGAAAAAATTAGGAGGTAAGGCGAAATGTCACGTATAGGAAAAATGCCTATCGCTATTCCTGCAGGCGTTACTGTGGAGATAGCAGAAAATAATAAGGTGACTGTCAAGGGACCAAAGGGAACGCTCGAAAGAGTTTTACCGGCGGATATGGACATTAAGAAAGACGGTGAGACCATCGTTGTATCCAGACCAAACGATTTAAAGAAGAACAAAGCATTACATGGTCTTACAAGAACATTGATTAACAATATGATTATTGGAGTTACCAATGGTTATGAGAAGGTGCTTGAGGTAAACGGTGTTGGTTACAGAGCACAGAAACAGGGAAAGAAATTAGTCCTTTCATTAGGATATTCTCATCCGGTAGAGATGGAAGATCCGGAAGGTATCGAAACTGTTTTAGAGGGACAGAATAAGATTACCGTTAAAGGTATTGATAAAGAAAAGGTTGGCCAGTACGCTGCAGAAATCAGAAGTAAGAGAGTGCCGGAACCTTACAAGGGCAAAGGTATTAAGTATGAATCTGAGGTTATCAGACGTAAAGTTGGTAAGACTGGTAAGAAATAATTAAAGGAGTGTAAAAATGATTAGTAAGAAATCCAGAAGTGAAGTTCGTGTTAAGAAACATAACAGACTGCGCAATCATTTAAGCGGAACACCGGAATGTCCGCGTCTGGCAGTATTTAGAAGCAATAATCATATGTATGCTCAGATTATTGACGATACAGTTGGAAAAACTCTTGTGGCAGCATCTACAAATGAAGCAGATGTCAGGAAGGAGTTGGAAAAAACTAATAACGTTGATGCCGCAGCATATGTAGGAAAACTGATTGCTGAAAGAGCAATTGAAAAAGGTATTAAGGAAGTTGTATATGATAGAGGCGGCTTCATTTACCAGGGTAAAATACAGGCATTAGCAGATGCAGCTAGAGAAGCTGGTCTGGAATTTTAGTTGAGGAGGTAACACACATGAAGCGTGAATTAATTGATGCAAGTCAGTTAGAATTAGAAGAAACAGTAGTATCAATCAAACGTGTTACTAAGGTAGTAAAAGGTGGACGTAATATGCGTTTTGCAGCATTAGTAGTCGTTGGTGACAAACACGGACACGTTGGTGCAGGTTTAGGAAAAGCAGCTGAAATTCCTGAAGCAATCCGCAAAGGTAAAGAAGATGCGGCAAAAAATCTGATTAGTGTTCCTATGGACGAAAATAATAGTATTCCGTATGATATTATTGGAAAGTTTGGAAGCGCGCAAGTGCTTTTAAAGAGAGCTGCAGAAGGTACCGGTGTTATTGCCGGCGGTCCTGCGCGTAGCGTGGCTGAACTTGCAGGCATTACCAATATCCGTACAAAGTCTTTGGGTTCCAAAAATAAACAGAATGTTGTTCTGGCTACAATTGAAGGATTAGCTGCATTAAAGACTCCGGAAGAGGTAGCATCACTTCGCGGTAAAACTGTTGAAGAGATTTTAGGCTGATAGGAGGAAATAGAAATGGCAGATAAATTAAAAATTACTTTAGTTAAATCAACAATTGGAGCAGTTCCTAAGAATAGAAAAACTGCAGAAGCTTTAGGACTCACAAAGCTGAATAAAACAGTTGAAATGCCTGACAACGCTGCAGTCAGAGGAATGATTCAGAAAGTTAGACATTTAGTGAAAGTGGAAGAAATTTAATCTAAATTAGACAAGGAGGTGCGACAATGGATTTATCAAACTTAAAGCCTGCTGAAGGCTCAAAACATGGCGATAATTTCAGAAGAGGTCGTGGACATGGTTCAGGAAATGGAAAAACGGCCGGCAAGGGGCACAAGGGCCAGAAGGCTCGTTCCGGAAGTCCGAGACCGGGTTTTGAAGGCGGTCAGATGCCTTTATACAGACGTATTCCGAAAAGAGGCTTCACAAATATCAACACAAAGCATATTGTTGGTATCAATGTAACAGCATTGGAGAGATTTGATAACGATGCAGTAGTTACGGTGGAAACTCTGGTAGAATCCGGCGTAATTAAAAATCCACGCGACGGAGTTAAAATTCTTGGTAATGGCGAACTGACAAAGAAGCTTACTGTAAAGGTAAATGCCTTCAGTGAAGGCGCCAAAGCTAAAATTGAAGCTGCGGGCGGAACTTGTGAGGTGATCTAATATGTTAGAAACCTTAAAAAAAGCATTAAAAGTAAAAGAAATTCGAAAAAGATTGTGGTATACCTTTTTCATGCTCATTGTAGTGCGGCTTGGCTGTCAGATTCCAATTCCATTTATCAATCATGACAACCTTCAGGCAGTTATGAGCGGATTTAGGGAAGACTTCAGTTTCTTCTCCGCTATTACAGGTGGTTCTTTGGAAAATATGTCTATTTTTGCATTGAACATCACACCATATATTACCGCATCCATTATTATGCAGCTTTTAACCATAGCAATTCCAAAGCTGGATGAACTGCAGAAAGATGGAGAAGAGGGAAGAAAGAAAATTGCTGAGATTACCCGTTATTTAACTGTTGGCCTTGCAATTATTGAATCTACGGCAATGGTTATCGGGTTTGCAAATCAGGGGATTTTCACCACTGAATCCGGACTGGCATACGATGCGACAAACTGGAGAAAATGGGGCGTAATCCTGACAGGAATTATTGCGATGACCGCCGGTTCTGCCGTACTGATGTGGATTGGTGAGCAGATTACCGAGAAAGGCGTTGGAAATGGTATTTCCATCGTTTTGACAATCAATATTATTGCAGGTATTCCGGCTGATATCAGCGGATTGTTTACCACTTATGTAGTTGGTGGGGATAGTTCTATCGGTATGCGGCTGGTTGCTGCGCTGATTATTTTGGCGGTACTCATTGGTATTGTTGTACTTGTCGTAATTCTTCAGGAGGCAACAAGAAATATTGCAGTGCAGATGTCACAGAAAGTACAGGGAAGACGTCAGATTGGCGGACAGCAGTCCAACATTCCGCTTCGTGTAAACACGGCGGGCGTTATTCCAATCATCTTTGCTTCATCCCTGCTGCAGTTTCCGGTAGTAATTGCATCATTCTTTGGAAAACAGCCGGAATGGGCAAACTATTTAAGCCAGTCACACTGGTGTAATCCGGCGCAGTTAAAGTATTCTATCGGATTTATTGTATATCTGTTACTCATTATCTTCTTTGCATATTTCTATACTTCGATTACATTTAATCCGAGAGAAGTGGCAAAGAACCTCAGTGACAGAGGCGGATTTATTCCGGGTATCAGAAGCGGTAAGCCGACAGTTGCTTATCTGACAGGAATTTTAAATTATGTTATCTTTATTGGTGCGGTTGGTTTGATTATCATAGCGAGTATCCCGATTCTTGCTTCCGGTCTTGCAGGTGCAAACGTGGGATTCGGCGGTACGTCCGTCATCATTATCGTCGGTGTTATCTTAGAGACACTTCAGACCATTAAGTCTATGATTACAGAAAGAAATTACAGCACAGTCAGAGGTATCTTCTAAATGAGTCAATAATGAATATTGGGCAGTGTTGTTTTCCAAATATTCATGGAAAAGATACTTTATTGGATGAACAATCATATTTAGGGGACAGCCCACAGGCTGCCCCCTACAATGATATCTGAGAATAAAGTGTCTGGCAGGAATCTATTTTAATCGAAATGATTGTAGGAATTACAACTGGTAAACAAAAAATTGTGAGGTTAATATTATGAAAATAATTATGTTAGGCGCGCCTGGCGCAGGAAAAGGAACACAGGCAAAGATGATTGCTGAAAAGTACAGCATTCCACACATCTCAACAGGAGATATTTTTAGAGCCAATATTAAAAATGGCACAGAATTAGGAAAGAAAGCTAAGACCTATATGGATGCAGGACAATTAGTTCCTGATGAACTGGTGGTAGACTTAGTTATTGATAGATTTAAAGAAGACGATTGTAAAAATGGATATGTATTGGATGGATTTCCAAGAACCATTCCACAGGCAGAAGCCCTGACAAAGGCATTAAGTGCAATTGACGAAAAAATTGATTATGCAATTGATGTGGATGTTCCGGATGAAAACATTGTAAACCGTATGGCCGGCAGAAGAGCCTGTGTAGGCTGCGGCGCAACTTATCACATTAAGTACAGCCCGACAAAGGTTGAAGGAAAATGTGATAAATGTGGAGAAGACTTAATTATCAGAGATGATGACAAGCCGGAAACTGTACTGAGCCGTCTGGAAGTATACCATAAACAGACACAGCCGTTAATTGATTACTATACCGAACAGGGTATCTTAAAGAGTGTTGACGGAACGCAGGATATGAAAGATGTCTTTCAGGATATTATCAATATTTTAGGTGAGTAATATGCCGGTAACGATTAAATCAAAAAGAGAGATAGAACTTATGCGTGAAGCTGGAAAGATTCTATCCGACGTCTACGATGAACTGATTGCACAGATTAAACCGGGAATGTCAACCTATGAAATTGACCAGATCGGCGAAAAAATCATCCGCAGCCACGGATGTATTCCTGAATGCAAAGGATACGAGCAATATCCGGCAGCTTTCTGCGTCTCTGTCAATGACGTTGTAGTACATGGAATTCCAAGAAAAGACGTTATAGTTCAGGAGGGAGACATTGTCAGCCTTGACACGGTATTGTCCTACAAGGGTTATATGGCGGACGCGGCAAGAACTGTGGCAATTGGTGAAATCAGCCGGGAGGCGCAGCAGCTTTTAGATGTGACAAAGCAGTGCTTTTATGAGGGAATCAAATATGCAAAACCGGGATATCATTTAAATGATATTTCGACTGCAATTGGTGCTTACGCAGAAAAATTTGGTTATGGCGTGGTGAGAGATCTGGTAGGGCATGGTATCGGAAGAGAGATGCACGAGGAACCACAGATTCCGAATTTTAAACAGAAAAGGCGGGGAATCAAACTTCAGCCGGGCATGACATTGTGCATAGAGCCGATGATTAATGCGGGAGATTGGAGAGTTGCCTTTTTGGATGACGACTGGACCGTTGTCACAGATGACGGTACGCTGTCAGCGCATTATGAGAACACCATACTGATTACAGATGGTGAACCTGAAATATTAACAATAAGACAGGAGGAAAAAAATTGTCCAAAGCAGATGTAATTGAAATCGAGGGAACAGTAGTAGAAAAATTACCGAATGCAATGTTTCGTGTAGAATTAGAAAATGGTCATATCGTTTTAGCGCATATCAGCGGAAAACTGCGTATGAATTATATTAAAATTTTACCGGGAGATAAAGTAACCATTGAAATGTCCCCATATGACCTCTCTAAGGGCAGAATCATATGGCGTGATAAGTAAACAACGCATTTTGAATAAATCAGACACGAAGATGAATGCTTGCATACAGATTCGTGTCTGATTTATTCAAAGGCGCTTGCGCGCAAGCGCAGCGAGAAGAAGCGAAGCGGATTCGAGCTGGCGTTGGAAAATTTTCCATTTTTGCTATTGCACCGTTTACAGATTTGTGGTAATATATTATTCGGACTTTTTTGTGGAAGGAGGATTTTACTGTGAAAGTTAGATCATCAGTTAAACCGATTTGCGAAAAATGCAAAGTCATTAAAAGAAAAGGAATCGTAAGAGTTATCTGCGAAAATCCTAAGCACAAACAGCGTCAGGGCTAATAATTTTCAGTTCGATGAAAGTGAATGATTTGAATAATTATTCACTCTTTTGTGCGCTTGTAGATGAAAATCATCTACGATCAGATTGCGGCTGCAGTAATACTTATTTTTAGGTATTGCTATGAAATATGCATGATTTTTCGGCGATTACAAATTCAAAGAAAAATTGTGATTGCGGGTGAAATACCCGACCGGTAGGAAATTTTCCTACATGATTGATAAGAAAATTGCTGAATCTCATCTTATCAATCCGAAACTTTTCAATATGAATATATGGGTGCGTACAACATTTCAGACGCATATACTGCGGGCTACGTTATTGATATATTCATACAAATTAACTAATGGAGGTTATACACATGGCTCGTATTTCAGGTGTTGATTTACCAAGAGAAAAAAGAGTTGAAGCTGGCTTGACTTATATTTATGGCATTGGTCTTTCAAGCTCAAAAAGAATCTTAGCAGATGCCGGAGTAAATCCGGACACACGTTGTAAGGATTTAACAGACGAGGAAGTTAAGAAAATCAGTGATGTCATTGATGCTAGTCAGATGGTAGAAGGTGATTTAAGAAGAGAAATCGCTTTAAACATTAAGAGATTACAGGAAATCGGATGTTATAGAGGCATTCGTCATAGAAAAGGACTTCCGGTGCGTGGCCAGAATACAAAAAATAACGCCAGAACGCGTAAAGGTCCAAAGAGAACTGTAGCAAACAAGAAAAAATAAGTAAAAACCCATAAGGGAGGTTAGTTTAGAAAATGGCTAAGAAAGTTACAAAAAAAGTGACAAAAAGGCGTGTTAAGAAAAACGTTGAACACGGACAGGCACATATTCAGGCATCTTTTAACAATACAATTGTCACATTGACAGATGCAGAAGGAAACGCTTTATCATGGGCTAGTGCTGGCGGTCTGGGATTTAGAGGTTCAAAGAAATCTACTCCTTATGCAGCTCAGATGGCAGCAGAGACTGCTACAAATGCAGCTTTAGTACATGGTTTGAAATCAGTAGACGTTATGGTAAAGGGTCCGGGATCAGGCAGAGAAGCAGCGATTCGTGCGCTTGCTACCTGTGGTCTTGAAGTTACCAGCATTAAGGACGTAACTCCGGTACCACACAATGGATGTCGCCCACCAAAACGCAGAAGAGTCTAATTTAGGAGGGAATAGAAATGGCAGTAAATAGAGTTCCTGTTCTTAAAAGATGTAGATCACTTGGATTAGATCCGGTATATTTAGGAATAGACAAGAAATCAAATAGAAGTTTAAACAGATCCAACAGAAAAATGAGTGAATATGGTCTTCAGTTGAGAGAAAAACAAAAGGCAAAATTCATTTACGGCGTGTTGGAAAAACCTTTTAGAAATTATTACAAAAAGGCACAGAAGCAGTCTGGTCAGACCGGTGAAAACCTTATGGTAATGCTGGAAACAAGACTTGACAATGTTATTTTCCGTATGGGATTTGCCAGAACCAGAAAGGAAGCAAGACAGATTGTTGGTCACAAGCATGTTTTAGTGAATGGTAAGCAGGTAAATATTCCTTCTTATTTAATCAATGCAGGTGATGTTATTGAAATCAAGGAAGGATGCAAGTCTTCACAGAGATATAAAGACATCATTGAAGTGACCGGCGGAAGAACAGTTCCTGCATGGGTTGAAGTTGACCAGGAAAATCTCAAGGGTGAAATCAAAGAACTTCCAAAGAGAGATGAAATTGATGTACCTGTTGATGAGATGCTTATTGTCGAATTGTATTCTAAGTAAAATTTTAGAAAAGTGGTTCGAGAGTAGGTTTAAGCAATTCCCAATAAAGGAGGGGCTAATTAGTGTTCGATTTTGAGAAACCAAATATTTTAGTAGAAAAATCAGATGATGGAAGATATGGCAGATTTGTCGTAGAACCTTTGGAGAGAGGTTACGGAACCACACTCGGAAATGCGCTGAGACGAATCATGCTTTCATCATTACCAGGCTCTGCTGTAAGTCAGATTAAGATTGATGGAATTCTGCATGAATTCAGTTCAGTTCCTGGCGTAAAAGAAGATGTGACAGAAATTGTTCTAAACATCAAGCAGTTGGAGATTAGAAACAATAGTTCCAGTGATGAACCGAAAATCGCACATATTGATGTATCCGGTGACTGCGTTGTTACAGCTGCAGATATTCAGGTAGACTCTGAAGTTGAAATCCTGAATCCGGATTTAGTAATCGCCACATTAAATGGAGGTGCTGACAGCAAACTCAGTATGGAACTGGTTATTACAAAGGGACGAGGCTATGTAAGTGCTGAAAAGAACAAAAACGACAGTCTGCCGATTGGAGTTATTTCCATAGATTCTATCTACACACCGGTAGAGAGAGTCAATATGTCTGTGGAAAACACTCGTGTTGGTCAGGTGACCGATTTTGACAAACTTACATTGGATGTTTATACAAACGGTACTTTGGAAACCGATGAGGCTGTAAGCCTTGCATCCAAAGTTCTGTGCGAACACTTAAAGTTATTTATCGATTTGTCAGAAACTTCAAAGGATATTGAAGTGATTGCAGAGCCGGTTGATGACGAAATTGATAAAGTGTTAGAAATGAACATAGACGAATTAGAATTGTCTGTTCGTTCATACAATTGTTTGAAGAGAGCAGGTATCAATACAGTTGAGGAATTAGTAAACAAGACGCCGGAAGATATGATGAAAGTTCGTAATCTTGGACGGAAATCTCTGGAAGAAGTATTGGCGAAATTAAAAGAACTCAATCTTGAATTGAAACAGAGTGATGAAAACTAATCATTGTATTGATTACAAAAAGTGCAGGAAATGATAAATTTCCCAAACAGCACTGACGCTTTTCCCTGAAAGATAGGAGGAGCGATACAAAACAGGAGGTAAGAAAATGGCAGGTTATAGAAAACTTGGGAGAACTTCAAGTCAAAGAAAGGCTTTAATCAGAGGCCAGGTAACAAGTCTTTTAAATAACGGAAAAATTGTCACTACTGAAACAAGAGCAAAAGAAGTCAGCAAAGTTGCTGAAGGTCTGATTGCATTGGCAGTAAGGGAAAAGGACAATTTTGATGAAGTTGAAGTAACCACAAAGGTTGCCCGTAAAGACAAAGACGGCAGAAGAGTAAAAGAAGAAAAAGATGGCAAGAAAGTTACAGTATTTGATGAAGTGAAAAAGACAATCAAAAAAGATCAGCCTTCACGTCTTCATGCCAGACGTCAGATGAATAAAGTTCTTTATTCTGTAACGGTAAATGCTACCGGAAAGAAAAAAGATGCCAAAAAAGTTGACGTTGCAACCAAGTTGTTTGACGAAATTGCTCCAAAGTATGCAGACCGTAAGGGCGGCTACACCAGAATCGTAAAGATTGGCCAGCGTAAAGGCGATGCTGCAATGGAAGTATTATTAGAGTTAGTATAGACGCGAAGACAATGAGTCCGAGCGACTAAAAAAATAAAAATCGACAGATCATTATGCTAGCATAATATGGTCTGTCGATTTTTATTTTTTAGCGGTCATTCGGGGAATGACCGCGCGCAGATTGACCGGGAGGTCAAGCTGCTAAGTCGTGGAGGAAGCAATTCAAAAAGTAGTACAGGTCATTCGGGGAATGACCGCGCGCAGATTGACCGGGAGGTCAAGCTGCTAAGTCGCGGAGGAAGCAATTCAAAAAGTAGTACAGGTCATTCGGGGAATGACCGCGCGCAGATTGACCGGGAGGTCAAGCTGCT
>CANQMA010000015.1 GCA_947624875.1 uncultured Lachnospiraceae bacterium | reverse complement strand
TGAAATTAAAGCCAGTGCGCAAAGATACACTACTAAATTTTTCAATTTCTTACTCATAATACATCTTCCTTTCATGAATATATTTTTAAAAACGTTTCTAAGTATAATATATATTTTTTTGGTTGTCAACAAGAAATTGACAAATTTTTTACATCCAAAATTTAACAATTCCAAACTGAATTCCACTATTCCTATACATGCAAAAAGTCACCTTGTATAATTGACTTCTACAAGGTAACTTTTCATTCTTCAAAAAGTAAGTTCATAACAGACAATTGACAAAATAACAGCTTTATTTCATTTTCTTTTCGACGGCAATCCCGCCGGTTTTGAAAATACTGTTTTTTGGAATCACGCCACGCACGCTTGATAGCGGGTAGATATTCGTATTTTTCCCAATCACCGTACCGGGATTTAACACGGAGTTACACCCTACCTCCACATAATCACCAAGCATAGCGCCAAATTTTTTTAATCCTGTATGAATCTGATTTTCACCGTCTTTGACCACGACCAGCGTCTTGTCTGACTTGACATTGGATGTGATAGAACCTGCCCCCATATGAGAATGGGTTCCCAAAATACTGTCTCCAACATAATTATAATGCGGCACCTGTACCGTATTAAATAAAATAACATTCTTTAACTCTGTGGAATTTCCAACGACGCAGTTTTTTCCAACAATGGCATTTCCCCGGATAAAAGCTCCCGGGCGTACCTCTGTGTCTGCATCAATAATCAACGGTCCTGTCAATGTAGCGGTCTTTGCCACTGTTACGGAGCGATGAATCCAGATTTGTTCTGATGGATGCTCAAATTCTTCTTCCGGCAGGGTTTTTCCAATTTCTAAAATAAAGTTTCCTATCTCCGGTAATACTTCCCAAGGATAAGTTTTTCCATCAAAAAGTTTTGCAGCTATCGTTTCTGTTAAATCATATAAATCGCTTATCTGATAAATCATTGTGCCTTCTCCTATTCCACTGTGACAGATTTTGCCAGATTTCTCGGCTTATCAACATTCAATCCTTTCAGAACGGTTGTATAGTAGGCAACCAGCTGTAACGGAATTACCGTGAGCATTGGCATCAGCACATCTTCCAATGCAGGGACTTCGATTATTTCGTCCATGATACCGTCAGAGAATTCCGTGCCCTCTTTACATACGGTAATCGTAAAAGCGCCTCTGGATTTTACTTCAACAATGTTGCTGACCATTTTTTCCATCAAATCACTCTGCGTTGCAACACTGATCACCGGCATACCGTCTTCCACAAGTGAAATTGTTCCATGCTTTAACTCGCCTGCCGCGTAAGATTCTGAATGAATATAAGATATTTCCTTAAGTTTCAGGGAACCCTCCATGCTGAGAGCGTAGTCAAGCCCTCTTCCAATATATAAAAGGCTCGTCGCCGTAATCAGTTTCGAAGCAACATATTTACACTTTTTCTCACACTGCATCGTCTGCTCAATCTTTTCCGGAATATCGGTCAACGCTGCTGTGAGTCTCTTGCACTCTGCTTCATCAATGTGCCCTTTTGCATAAGCCATCTCAAATGCCAGAAGATACATCACAGACATCTGTACGGAAAAGGCTTTCGTGGACGCTACGGAAATTTCCGGTCCGGCATGGGTATAGAGCACCATATCAGCTTCTCTGGCGATTGAAGAACCCTTCACATTGACAACTGCTAACACCTTTGCTCCTCTGTCATGAGCTAAATGTAGCGCCGCCTTTGTATCTGCCGTTTCCCCTGACTGGGAAATGACAATCACTAAATCTTCTTTTTCTATAATCGGATCACGATACCGGAATTCGGAAGCAATATCAACAGTAACTTCTGTTCTGGCAAGTTTCTCAATCACATATTTCCCTACCATTCCTGCATGCATTGCCGTACCACATGCGACAATAAATAACTTTCGATATTTTTTTAATTTTTCAATACTGAGACCACATTCGGATAAGTCCGGCATTCCATTGACAATTCTCGGCGCAATGGTTGTTTTAACCGCATTCGTCTGCTCATGGATTTCTTTCAGCATGAAATGCTCATATCCGCCTTTTTCTGCGGCGTCCATATCGAGATTGGATTCCTGTACTTCTTTGATAAGTTCCTGACGGTGGATATCACAGAATTCCACACGGTCTGCTTTAATTGTAGCAATCTCATTTTCTTCCAACAGGTAATATTTTCTCGTATACTGCAAAATTGCCGGAACGTCGGATGCAATGAAGTTTTCATTTTCCCCGACCCCGATAATCAGCGGGCTATCCTTTCTTACAGAAAAAATACAGTCCGGATAATCTTTAAAGAGAATCCCCAGCGCATATGCTCCCCGGACGTCAGCCAAAGTTTTTATAATTGCATCAATCGGGTCTCCGTGATAATAATAATCAAGCAGTTTCGCAACAGTTTCTGTATCCGTCTCACTCTCAAAAGTGTATCCTTTACGCGCAAGAAATTTTTTGATATCTTTGTAATTTTCAATAATTCCATTATGCACGATAGAAACTCTTTTACTTCCATGCGGATGGGAATTAATATCAGAAGGCTCTCCATGTGTAGCCCATCTCGTATGTCCGATGCCGCAATGACCTTCCGGCTTATAATTTTCTTCAATTTTTTTTCTGAGGTTTTTCAGTTCTCCTTTAGATTTTTCAACAGTAATCTTTCCGTTTTCAAACACCGCGATTCCTGCTGAATCATACCCTCTATATTCCAGTTTTGTTAAAGAATCAAGCAAAACCTCCGTACAGTCACGATCTCCTGCATATCCAACAATACCACACATTACTTTTTAGCCCTCCTGTAAAATTGTGCTACATAATTATAATACTGAATCATCTGCCCCGTATTATTTAAATTGATTACATTGTTAAATCTTCCAACAATAAACTCATCCAACTTGCGCATATACGCTTCGGAAGATAATTCCCCCTCTGCCACTTTCGTTAATCCCATTTCCCAGCTCGCAGTCAGTTCAGGATTTAACAGGGATTTAATGGAGCCGTGAACAACACCAAAAATCATCTCTCCTAACTGCGTCGGTGTAATGACCTGTGTTTTTTTATTCAGAGCAAGATACTTAATATTCGTTAATTTCTTTATGATTTCTGCCCTGGTTGCACTGGTGCCAATCCCGGAACCTTTAATCTGAGCCCGCAAATCTTCGTCTTCAATAAACTGCCCGGCATTTTCCATTGCCAAGATCAGGGAACCTGAAGTGTACCGTTTTGGCGGGCTTGTTTCCCCTTCCTTGATATTAAGCCCACTTACAGCAATTTTATCACCTTTCCCTATTTTATTCAACAAGACAAAAAATTCTTCATTCAAGCAATCATTTTCGTCCGTCTCTCTGTCCACAGTCTTTCCCGGATTCTCATTTTTCACTGTGTCTTTTTCGGCAGCTGTCTTTTTCTGCTTTGGAACTCCCGTAATCTCAAAGTAACCTTTTTGAATCAGAATCTTAAAGGCGGCGCTAAACTGTTCCGATGTTGTCCCTTCTTGAAAAGATGCCGGCATCACCCCTGTTAAGGTTGCCTTTTTATAGATGGCCGGCGGGTAAAAAATGCTTAAAAATCTTCTTACAATCAGCATATATACTTTTTGATTGACCGGCTTTTGCTTGGAAAGACCAGAAAGCCCCTGCCCCGTTGGGATGATTGCATAGTGGTCCGTTATTTTTTTATCATCGACATATTTCGTTTTTTCAATCCCATGAAAACTTCCGCTGCTCAAAATGTTTTTTGCAAAAAGCGCACACGGCGCATAGGATTGAAGCCCGGAAATATTTTTCTGAATCTCTTTTGCTACGGCACTGGATATAACGCGGGCATCCGTTCTCGGATAAGTGACCAGTTTGCTTTCATACAGCTGCTGGGCGGCGTTTAAGGTTTCATCCGGACTGATCTTAAACATTTTCGAGCAGTCATTCTGCAGTTCTGCAAGATTATATAAAAGCGGAGGCTGCTTCTTTTCTTCTTTCATGCTGATAGATTTCACGGTCATTTCCAAAGGCTTCTGACATTCTAATGCTGTGAGCAGAGCCTGCGCCGTGGTTTTTTCCTGAAATCCATTTTCTTTGTAAAGCAGCGGCGATTCGAAAAATTTTGATCCCCTGACCGCTTTCCATTCCGTATCTATTTTTCTTCCACTAATATCAGTCTGAGCCAGCACCCGGTAAAATGGAGTCTTTACAAAATTTCTGATTTCCCGCTCTCTGTTGCAGATCATGCCGAGTACACAGGTCATGACACGTCCCACATTAATTGATTTCCAGCCGCTCTTCAGAAAATTTTGAATCGAGTTCCCATATTTGAGCGTCAGGAGTCTGGAAAAATTAATGCCCATCAGATAGTCCTCTTTGGCGCGCAGATATGCCGCATCAGAAAGTGTGTCATAAGCGCTTAAATCTTTTGCTTCACGGATTCCACGAAGAATTTCCTCTTCTGTCTGGGAGTCAATCCAGACCCTCTTTTGCGTTTTCCCCCGAACGCCTGCTTCCTGTGCAACTAAACGGTAGATATACTCTCCCTCTCTTCCCGAGTCGGTGCAGACATAAATCGTATCCACATCTTTCCGGTTTAAAATGTCTTTTACAATACGAAACTGTTTTTTTACTCCCGGAATAACCTCATATTTCCATTCTTTCGGAAGAAACGGTAAATCCTTCAAATTCCACTTTTTATATTTTTCGTCGTATACTTCCGGATAACTCATTGTGACAAGATGCCCGACACACCATGTGACAATCGCCTGCTCTCCTTCCATATATCCATCTTTTCTTGTCGTATTCAGTTTTAATGCTTTTGCAAATTCCGCCGCTACGCTGGGCTTTTCTGCAATAAATACGGATTTTCCCATGGACGCTCCTATCGTCAATTGATTTCATCTAAAGTCATATGATATGCAGGAAGAAAATGCTCCATAAAATAATCCAGTTCTTCCAGCTTCATTCCCTGAAGTGTTTCTAATAGAGTACTCTCTGCCTTGACAAAATCTTCATTTCCCATTTTACGTTCTTCAAGGCATTTAATATACGCAGACAGTTTGTCCGCCGCTTTAACGTATTTTTGATCATCCCCATCTTCTTTCAGGACATTCTCATATTCCGGGCGCATTTCCTCCGGAAGTTCGTTCAGAAGCTGCTGCGCCGCCGTGTGCTCTACTTTTTTGTACGCATCACGGATTTCCGGTGCATAATATTTAATCGGCGTCGGAAGATCCCCTGTGATAATCTCAGTAGTGTCATGCATAATGCCAAGCATTGCAATGTGTTCTGCATTCAGATTTTTCCCAAAATATGTATTTCCTATCACAGCGAGTGCATGTGCTATCACTGCCACATCAAGGCTGTGTTCTGCAATATTCTCCGTCAATGTGTTTCTCATCAGTCCCCAGCGGTTAATATACCGCATTCGGGCCAGCATCCCAAAAAAATTGTTCATAGAAACAATCACCCTTTCTTTATTAATTTGTGAATTGAATATCGGTTTTCATTATATCAAATATCTGGAAATTAGACTAGCGTCTCTATAATATTTGACGGATTCTCCATGGAATATAAAAAACCTCCAAATCAGATTTGGGGGTTTCTTATCTGCATCATCAGATGATTTCAAAAAATTTTATAGCGCTAAAAGTTTTTTAACAATCGCTTCCATATCGTCTACACGCACCAGATTGTTATGACGAACTTCGGCATTTCTGATTTCTTCAATGGCGTTTGGTATTTTCATCTTTCCAATCTTTGCCAATTCGTCCACCAGCTCAAAATCATCCAGTTTATCATATTTTGAATCAATCGCATTCATCACGCTTCTCGTGAATTTAAATGGACTGGCAGTTGAGGCAATCACCGTAACGGTATCGTCTCCTGTTTCTTTCAGGTACTTTTGATAAGTACATGCTGCAACCGCAGTATGGGTATCCATAATGTAACCGGTTTTTTCGTAAGTCTCTCTAATAACTGCGGCAGTTTCTTCTTCTGTTGCATAATTTCCATAGAAGTCATCAAGCTGCTGTTTCATTGCATCAGTAATTTCATACTTTCCTGCCTCAGAGAGCCCGGTCATTAATTCCTGGTTCTTTGCCGCATTATTTCCGGAAATTTTGTAAATCAGCCGCTCTAAGTTGCTGGAAATTAAAATGTCCATGGACGGCGATGCTGTCAAAATAAACTCTCTGTTCTTATCATATTCACCAGTCCGGAAGAAATCAAACAATACCTTGTTTTCATTGGAAGCACAAATGAGTTTTCCGATTGGAAGCCCCATGTTCTTTGCATAATATGCGGCAAGAATATTGCCGAAATTTCCGGTTGGAACAACAACGTTCATGACCTGATTTTCTACAAGTTTTCCTTGTGCATATAATTTTGCATATGCATATACGTAATAGGCTACCTGTGGAACTAAACGTCCAATATTAATGGAATTTGCAGAAGAAAACTGGAATCCCTTTTCGTCCATTTCTTTTGCGAGTTCCTTATTGCCAAAAATAGCCTTCACACCACTCTGCGCCTGGTCGAAGTTTCCTTCAATCGCTACGACATATGTGTTGTTTCCTTTTTGCGTCACCATCTGCTTTTCCTGGATTGGGCTCACTCCGCCATGCGGATAGAATACAATAATTCTGGTTCCTTCCACGTCAGCAAATCCTGCCATAGCTGCTTTTCCGGTATCACCGGAGGTGGCTGTCAAAATGACAATCTCATTTTTTACATGGTTTTTCTTTGCTGAGGTTGTAAGGAGATGTGGCAGAATAGACAATGCCATATCTTTAAACGCAATTGTTTTTCCATGGAATAATTCCAGATAATATGCGCCGTCTACTTCTGTCAGCGGCGCGATTTCCGGTGTGTCAAACTTTTCATCATACGCTTTAGAAATACACGTTTTCAGTTCTTCTTCCGTGAAATCCGTAAAATATAATTTCATCACTTCGTATGCGACCTGTTGATACGTCATTTTTGATAATGCGTCTACAGATACATCAAGTTTCGGAATTTCTGTAGGTACAAACAATCCGCCGTCATCCGCCAATCCCTTTAATATGGCTTCTGATGCGTTTAAATACCCATCCTCACTTCTTGTACTCTTGTAAAGTATTTCTTTCATAATCCTCTCCTCACATCTCTCTTTGTGCGATTATTTCAAAATAGTTATTTGTTGTTGATGTAATTGATTAATCCGCCGCTGCTGATAATATTCTGCATGAACTCCGGAAATGCCTGTCCCTGAAATTCCGTTCCTTTTGTTTTGTTGTAGATTTTTCCACTGTCAAAATCTACTTCCACCCGGTCGCCTTCCTCAATTCCTCTGGCAGCCTCCGGACATTCAATAATTGGAAGACCGATATTGATGGCGTTCCTATAAAAAATCCGGGCAAATGTTTCTGCAATGACGCAGCTGACCCCTGCAGCCTTAATGGCAATCGGGGCATGTTCTCTGGAAGAGCCGCATCCGAAATTTTTATCTGCAACAATAATATCTCCGTCGGATACCCGATGCACAAACTCTTTGTCAATATCTTCCATACAATGCTTCGCCAGTTCTGCCGGATCCGGAACATTCAGATATCTGGCTGGAATGATAACATCTGTATCTACGTTGCTTCCATATTTAAATACTTTCCCTTCTGCTCTCATGTTCCGCCTCCTATAATCCTAATTCTTCCGGGCCTGAAATTTTTCCGGTCACAGCACTTGCCGCTGCAACCGCAGGGCTTGCCAGATACACCTCGGATTCAGGGTCTCCCATACGTCCGACAAAGTTTCTATTGGTAGTGGCAATCGCTCTCTCTCCTTTTGCAAGGATTCCCATATGTCCGCCAAGACATGGTCCGCAAGTAGGCGTACTGACTGCACATCCTGCTTTTACAAAAGTCGTCATAATGCCTTCCTCAATACACTTTAAATAAATATCCTGTGTGGCTGGAAATACAATACAACGGACTCCTTTATGTACTTCTCTTCCTTTCAGAATTTCCGCTGCAATTCGCATGTCTTCGAGACGTCCATTGGTGCAGGAACCGATTACTACCTGATCAATTTGAACCGATCCGACTTCATCAATCGGTTTTGTATTTTCCGGCAGGTGTGGAAATGCCACCGTCGGTTTTAATGCGCTTAAATCAATCGTGTATTCTTCATCATACAGAGCGTCTTCATCCGCTTCATATACTGTAAACTCCCGCGAAGCATGTTCCTTCATATATTCTCTGGTCAGGTCATCTACCGGAAAGATTCCATTTTTCCCACCTGCTTCGATTGCCATGTTTGTCATCGCAAAGCGGTCGTCCATGGACAGATACTGAATTCCATCTCCAACAAATTCCATAGAGCGGTACAGTGCTCCGTCCACACCGATCATGCCAATGATATGAAGAATCACATCTTTTCCACTGACCCATTTTGCCGGCTTCCCGGTCAAATTGAATTTAATTGCGGAAGGAACCTTAAACCATGCTTTTCCTGTCGCCATGCCTGCAGCCATATCCGTACTGCCCACGCCGGTAGAAAAAGCGCCTAATGCCCCGTAAGTACAGGTATGTGAATCCGCGCCGATAACAACATCGCCCGCTACCACCAATCCTTTTTCCGGAAGCAGGGCATGTTCAATGCCAACTCTTCCCGTCTCAAAATAATTTGTAATTTCATGTTCTTCGGCAAAATCCTTGACACATTTGTAAAGTTCTGCCGACTTAATATCTTTATTTGGGGTAAAATGGTCCGGAACTAATGCAATTTTGTCTTTGCAAAATACCGAATCCACATTCATTTTATTCATCTCACCAATCGCTACCGGTGCAGTCACATCATTTCCTAAAACCAAATCAAGGTCTGCCTCAATCAACTGTCCCGCCTTGACTTGTGAAAGACCTGCATGGGCAGCAAGAATTTTCTGCGTCATCGTCATTCCCATGATGAATTCCTCCTTTATGTTATCTGCTTCTTTTTCAAAGCAATATCCATATTATTTTAATGCATAACCCGACAATCGTCAATGGTCAATCCTTGTGTAATCCGGCACGGTCGTTTCAAAAACTGTCGATTCTACCGTTTCAGTAATCATCTCAGATTCCTCTGTCACATCGGTAATAATTTCAGAAATGGATTCTTCAATACTTTCCTCTGTCGTCTCATCAGAAACATCACTTTCCAATTCCAAGAAGGTTTCTTCGTTTTCTGCTTCCTCAGAACTGATTTCTTCTTCTTCATCATTCATGAATATTCCGCTGTTTTCAGTTTCATCAAACAGTGTAGAAATCTCTTCTTTGCACAGATTTTCCACGGTCTTTTTCTTCTTTTTTGCCAGTTTAATACAAAGAGCTGCTTTTCCTACGGAAACCCGATTTTGTTTTGCCACCTTCTGGACTTCTTTTGTTATCACGCATTTTTGATAGATTGTTTTACTGGATATTTTTTGCTCTTTTTTGATTTTGTCTGTAACCTGCTTAATTTCACTTGTTTTTCCCCGAATGTTTTTTTCTTTTTTTGAAGCGACAGAAATAAGCATCGCATACTTTCTTTTCTTAAAATAATTTTGTTTCAACTGAAAAATAACCTGTTTTAGCGCTTCTTCATATGTCATATTTTCTGTCATTTGTTTATTGACGGACGCAACTATTTTCTTTGCGTCCTGATTCAGGTTCTTAATCCGAATCACCTTTCCGTCCTTATTGACATCAATGCGGATACTTGGATTGACATCAATCACAATCGAATACGCCATCTGCTTATTTATTCCGCCATTCTGCACGCCGCCAAAATTATCCGGGCCTTGAATAAAGTTAAAAGCCAACACTGCAACAACAAGAACAGCGGCAACGAAAGCAGCCCATGCATATGGACGAACGCTCTCTTTCTTCTGGAAGAGTCCACTCTCTTTTCCTAATAATTCTTCTTCCTTCTCCAACGGTACTTTTGGCTCTGCAAGGATTTTCTGTAAAATATCAGGAGACACTTCAGCCAGTTCCTGATTTAATTGCTTTCTAATATCTTTTTCCTGCATGGTGCCCTCCTTCCTGCTCTAAATGATTTTTCATTTTCTTCAAACTTCGATTATATTTTGTAATTACCGTATTCTGCGTCAAACCTGTCAGTTCTGCAATCTCCCGATGCTTCAGCCCGTCCACAATGTGCAGGATAAAAATCGCACGTTCCTGTTGGTTTAAAATAGACAGGGCCGCAGACAAGACCACTTTATTTTCAATACTTTCAGCGACCTGTTCCTTGGGTGTTTTGATTGCATAGTCTTTCACTTCCTCCCAATCAACAATTTTTGCCCTGTTCTTTTTTCTGACAAAATCAAGAAATTGATTTTTTGCAACGGTACACATCCATGTCATCGGCGTCCCCTGCTTTTTATATAAATGCGCACCGTTTCGAATTTTGATATAAGTATTCTGCAGCAGATCTTCCGCATCCTCTTTATTTTTTGTCAAGGAAAGTAAAAAGCCGTAAATTTTCTGAAAAGTCGCATAATACAACTCGGTGAAGGCATGATCGTCCCCTTGCGCTATCAATTCAAACAGTTCTTCATTGATTTCCTGATTTTCCGGATTGGTTTTCATATCAACTTCCTATCTCTATCTTTTTTCTTTTGTAATACTATATTATATTTTTTTCATAAATCAAATATCTTTTTTATATGAAACGTCTCTCGTCCCCAAAATATTTCAATTCGTTTCATAATAAAAAGAGGTTTCATCAACGATTTGTATACCGAACCCAAAAAGTTAGACCTAAAATCTAACGATTGGAGGTCGGTACACTGTTCTAAAAACCTCTTTTCTTCATATCCGGATTTATGAAATTTTTTCTTCTTTGTCTGGCTCTGTCTGTGCAACGCTCAGATAAAGTTCTTCCAGCTGTTTTTTATCGACAGTCCCCGGCGCCTCCGTCATCAGACAGGAAGCGTCTTTTACCTTAGGGAATCCAATGACCTCGCGGATATTCTCTTCTCCGGTCATATGCATAACAAGCCTGTCCAAACCATAGGCTAATCCTGCATGCGGCGGAACGCCATACTGAAAGGCGTCCAGCAGAAAGCCAAACTGTTCCTGCGCTTCTTCAGTGGAAAATCCCAATGCGTGAAACATTCGCTGCTGTATATCCGCCTGATGGATTCTCACGCTCCCGCCTCCGATTTCAGAACCGTTCAGTACAATATCATATGCTTTTGCACGAACCTTTCCCAAATCTGTTTCGAGATATGCAAGGTCTTCTTCCATCGGCATCGTAAATGGATGGTGCATTGCAAGGAAACGTCCCTGCTCGTCGGACCACTCAAATTGCGGGAACTCCACAATCCATAAAAAGTTCCATTTGTTTTTGTCTATCAGTCCCAGCTGCTGTCCGAGTTCCAGCCTCAGCGCGCCCAAAACATTGCATACGATTTTATCACGGTCGGCAGCAAAAAGCAGTAAATCTCCCGGCTCGCCTGAAAGTGCCGTGACCAGCTGTTCTAATTCTTCTTCGCTCATAAACTTTGCAAAAGATGATTTATAGGTGCCGTCCTCATTGATACTGAGGTAAGCTAGGCCTTTTGCACCGTTTCCTTTAGCAGATTCCACGAGTTTATCAATTTTCTTTCTTGGCATTGCGCCCTGTCCTTTGACATTGATTGCACGGACAAAACCGCCGTCGTTTACTGCACTCGTAAATACGCCGAATCCGCAGTTTCTGACAATTTCTGTTACATCGACCAGTTCCATTCCAAATCTTGTATCCGGTTTATCGGAACCGTAGCGGTTCATTGCTTCCCGCCAAGTCATGCGTGGAAACGGAATTGGAATATCAACGTCTAAAATTTCCCGAAACAGTGCCTGAAGCATTCTCTCATTGACATCAATGACATCGTCGATATCTACAAAGGACAATTCCATATCAACCTGTGTAAACTCCGGCTGCCGGTCGGCACGGAGATCTTCATCCCGGTAGCATCTTGCAATCTGGAAATAACGGTCAAAACCGGAACACATTAATAACTGTTTGTAAAGCTGTGGAGACTGTGGCAGCGCATAAAAACTGCCCGGATGCACGCGGCTCGGCACCAGATAATCTCTTGCTCCCTCCGGCGTACTTTTGCAGAGTGTCGGCGTCTCGATTTCCAAAAAACCTTCCCGGGACATGAAATTTCTGATAAATGTTGTGATATCGCTTCGCATTTTTAAATTTTTCTGCAGATGCGGTTTTCTCAAGTCAAGATAACGATACTTCAGTCTTAATTCTTCCCTTGTATTTGCATCTTCCTCTATCGGAAAAGGAGGCGTCTCTGATTCAGCAAGAATACGCAGTGTATCTGCAGTCACTTCAATATCGCCGGTCTGCATCGTTTCATTGACCGCGCCGTCTCTTTTTCTGACAGTGCCCTGTACGGCAATGACATATTCGCTGCGAAGAAGTTTCGCCTTTTCAAATACTTCACCATCTTTTTCATCAAATACAAGCTGCAGCAAACCTGTACGGTCTCTTAAATCAATAAAAATCAAGCTTCCCAGATTTCTTCTTTTCTGTACCCAGCCCATCACTGTAACGTTATTTCCGATGTCTTTTGTAGATACTTCCGTACAACGATGGCTTCTGTGAAGTCCCTGCATAGATTCTGCCATTGTTTTTTCCTCCTGTTACTCCTGCCTCTATTTTAGCGGATTTTTATAAAATTCCTTAAAATTTTCATATCCCTGCAGATTCAGCTGCTCTTTCTGAAATTTTTTATTTTTGTTCATGCGCGTGACAAGAACCTGCGTTCCATCTGCCCTTTTCTGCTGTGCCTCGGCAATAATATCGCAGAGAGCCCGTCCTTTCACACCCTTCTCAATCAGATAAACAACCTTATCCTCATTTCCCGGAACCTGAAAGCCCTGTTCTAATAAAATCAGAACAATCCTCTCAAATCCAATCGAGAATCCGCATGCAGGAACATCATGTCCGGTAAATTTTTTCACCATTCCGTCGTAACGTCCGCCGCCGCCGCAGATTCCGCCAAATTCCGGTATCGCAATCTCAAAAATCGTACCGGTATAGTAAGACATTCCTCTCACAAGTGTTGGCGTAAAGACAATCTCAAAATCGGATGATTTGGTTGCCCGGACACTTTCAATAATTTCTTCCAGCCACTGTCTGACTTCCTCCCCCACGAATGCTCCAAGTTTTTCTGCAAGATATGCAATCGGCTCTTTCTGATTTTCCAAGTCCGCCAAAAGCTGCGTATATGTTTCAACACTTTCTTTTGCATAACCTGTCTGAATCAGTTCTTCTTTGACTCCATCCAGTCCGATTTTATCTATTTTATCTAATATAATAAACACGGCATCATGGTCTTCCTCCTCAAATCCGCTGTAAGATGCCATTGCTTTTAAAATCCGTCTGTCATTAATCAAAATCTGAAAATTTTTAAATCCCAGTTTCCCCAGCGTCGTCGTTGTTGCAAGAATCAATTCAATCTCCGCTAAATTGCTGGCATCGCCTAAGATATCAATGTCGCACTGCATAAACTGGCGATATCTGCCCCGCTGCGGCCTGTCCGCGCGAAAGACATTTCCCATCTGCAATGCCTTAAACGGATTTGGCAGTTCGTTTGCATTTTTTGAATAATAACGGACCAACGGAACCGTCAAATCATATCTCAAACCGTTATCTACCACATCTGCTTCTGTTTCTGCAGTTTCAAGATTCAGTTTTTCTCCTCTTTTTAAAATTTTAAAAATCAGTTTTTCATTTTCTCCACCCTGCTTACTTGTCAGGTTTGATATATGTTCTACGCACGGAGTTTCAATCTGGGTAAACCCAAACGCACGATACGTATTTTTAATAACATCCTGTACATAATTTCTGATTTTCATTTCCTCCGGAAGAATATCTTTCATTCCAGTGACCGGCTTTTTACTTAATGCCATCGTTTCCTCCTCGTCTAAAACAGTCCATTGCTTTCACACCGTTTTTCACATGATTTCTCATAAACATAAATTGTACTATTTTTTGGTCCGTTTCACAACCTCAATCATAATTTTTCTGCAAAGAAAAAAATTTACGAACCGGTGAATAGTATCTGTTTTCTTCCAATCATTTCCTCAATTCTTTCAATATATTGGTCTATATCCTTAACATTTTCACACCGCACTGTGGATTCATCCGAATGCACTTTCTTGCTGACGCTCCCTGCTCCGAATGCAACAATCGTCTGTTTGTCCCCCATCATCAAAATATTGTAGAGACCTTCATACCCCGGCTTGGCATAGCCGACATTTTCCTGGTTACCTGCCATATTTTTTTGACGGTACAGATAATATGGTTTCATTCCCATTTCCTCTGCATAGGATGCCGTCAGATTCATCAATGCCTCATCATTCTGGAACTGTAAATCATCATATCCGCTCTGATTCATACGAAGCCGGGAAGCGCGCTTGACTGCCATCGAGTGAATCGTCAACGAATCCGGTTTTAACGCTTTTGCTTCTTCCATCGAATGCCGCACCATGTTTTCATCTTCCCCGGGAAGCCCGACGATAAAATCCATGTTGATATTATCCATGCCGCATGCTCTTGCCATCCGGAAAGCTTCCCGGACCTGTTCTACCGAATGCCTTCTTCCAATAAAATCGAGTGTACCCTGATTCATGGTCTGCGGATTGATGGAAATTCTGCTCACCCCGTTTTGTTTCAGCACTTGAAGTTTTTCCTTTGTAATACTGTCAGGGCGCCCTGCCTCGACCGTAAATTCACGAACAGTGGAAAAATCAAACTGCTCTTTAATTTTCAGGATCAGTCGTTTTAATTGGTCTGCATGCAGCGTTGTCGGTGTGCCTCCGCCAATGTAGACGCTGGTTAGGATTTTTCCCTGCAGTTGTTTTGAAAGAACCTCCAGTTCCCTGAAAACTGCGCAGAGATATGCCTCAAACTGATTCTCGTAACGCTTCATTGGATATGAGGTAAAAGAACAGTACAGACAGGTTGTCGGACAAAATGGAATTCCTATGTAAAGGCTGTATCCATTTTCATAAGGAATCTCCCGTAAAATTTCCTCCTGTCTTTTTGCAATCTCCATCACCAGATTTTGTTTTTCTCCGGAAAGAAAGTAAGTCTCCCTAAGCACCCTGCTGATTTCATCCTCGCTCTTCCCTTCTCTAAGCATCAATGCAGGAATTTTCACCGGGCGGATTCCCGTCAGTGTTCCCCAGGAGAGCGTTTGATGCGTATCCGCACTCAACAGTTTATATACAATCTGTTTGAGTACATTTTTTGTTTTCCGTCGGAATTCTCCATCAAGCCTGCTGCAATCCCAGACGCATTCCTCTTTCCCCAAAATCTTTTCCTGATCCGACAGTTCTGCAATTATCTTATTTTCTGTAAACTGAATCTTTAGTCTCCGAAAAAAATTCGAGACATCCTGATGAACTTTAAACGGATGTCCCGGATAAAATGCCTGAACTAAAGACTGCACATCATATTCAAACTGTGCAGGTTCTATGACAATCTGAATCATTCAATTTCCTTTCATGTTCCTTCAAAGCATCGCGCGTCTTATCGCCAATAATAAATTTTCTCCGCACCGATGGTTGTCTGCTCCATATGTCCCGGCAATACATCTGTTTCCTCCGGCAGCACAAGCAGTTTTTCACGAATCGATTTGATAATCTGTGCCTCGCTTCCGCCTGGAAAGTCTGTTCTGCCCCGGCTTGCACAAAACAGCGTGTCTCCGCTAAACAAGAGATGATTTTCCTCAAGATAAAAACATCCGCTGCCTGGCGTGTGGCCCGGTGTTAAAATAAATTTCATTGTAATATCTGCTGCCGTAAAAATTTCTCCATCGCTTAAGTAGCGGTCGGCATGAAGTGTGATTGGAGTCTCATAGTGGTAAAAGGTCAGATTCCATTTTGTGTCAAGAAGTGTTTTTTCTTCTTCTTTGGACGCATATATTGGAATATGATACCGATCCTTGATTGCCTGCGCCGCTCCCATATGATCAAAATGTCCATGAGTCAGCAGGATTGCAACCGGTTTCATCTCCATTCTTGCGATATGTGCATTTATTTTCGTTTCATCATCACCCGGATCAACAATAAATCCCTCCCCGGATTCTGTATTTTTTACAAGATAACAGTTCGTGTAGGCCTCGCTGACCATCACAGTTCTAATTTCAATTTTTTTCATGATTCTACCCTCCATTGGTTAACCGGTTGTTCTCTCAATATCAATAATGCTGTCAATTGTCCGGATTTTTGCAATCAAGCCATTTAACTCATCGGTTCCCTGAATCTCAAACGCCATGGAAATCGTCGCAATCTCAGACTTGCTGATTCGGCTGCTCATAGTCACCACATCAATATTCCGCTCCGTAAATACTTTTGACAGATCTGCCAGAATGCCCACTCTGTTATGGGCATAAATCGCAATCTCTGCCATATATTTTCCATCCTGAGCGCCCTCGTCTGCGGCCCAGCTTGCCTCAATCAGTCTGGCACGGTCAAAATCCGGCAGATTGAGTATGTTGATACAATCTGTCCTGTGAATGGAAACGCCTCTTCCCCTCGTGACAAAACCAACAATCTCATCGCCCGGCACCGGTCCGCAGCATTTGGAAAAACGCACGGCCACATCATCCATTCCCTCAACAATAATGCCACTCTTTGAGGAGGTTCTCTGCCCATTTTGTTTCCGATTTTCCTGCGCGGCGTCTAAGACTTCTTCATCGGTCATTTCTTTTTGATGGTCTTTGTCATATAAATCCAACAGTTTATTGACAATCTGCCCTTCTTTCAAACCACCGTGCCCGATGGATGCCATCAGAGAGTCCCAGTCTTTATAACTGTATTTCAGCCGCACTTTTTCCATATATTCCGGCTTGAGGATTTCCGGTAATTGAATTCCCTTCGCCTTGCAGTATTTTTCAACCAGTTCCTTGCCTTTGACAACATTCTCCTCCCGGTTCTGCTGCTTAAACCACTGATTGATCTTATTCTTTGCCTGCGTACTTTTAACAATTTTCAGCCAATCCATACTCGGCCCGGAAGAATTGTTCGACGTGACAATTTCTACCCGGTCGCCGTTTTGGATCTGATAGTCAATATTGACCATTTTCCCGTTGACTCTGGCGCCGATCATCTTATTTCCAACCGCACTGTGAATGCTGTATGCAAAATCAATCGGCGTAGAACCGTTTGGAAGGTTTTTCAGATCACCGTTCGGCGTAAAACAGTACACATTCTCAGAAAACATATTCAAATCGTCTTTTAACAGATTTAAAAATTCATGGTTATCTGATAAGTCTCTCTGCCATTCCAGAATCTGTCTCAGCCATGCAATCTTCTGTTCTTCATTGTTGCTGTCTCCGGTAATGTTCTCCTTATATTTCCAATGCGCCGCAATACCATATTCCGCAGTTTTATGCATTTCCATGGTTCGAATCTGAATTTCAAACGGCTGACCGTTCGGACCGATCAGCGTCGTATGCAGAGACTGGTACATATTCTGTTTTGGCATTGCGATATAATCTTTAAATCGTCCCGGGACAGGCGTGTATTTTTCATGGATAATCCCAAGCGCTCCATAACATTCCATCACAGAATCCACAATAATCCGGATGGCAAAAACGTCATAAATCTGATCGAGCATCTTGTTCTGATTAACCATTTTTTTATAGATACTAAAGTAATGCTTTACTCTGCCGTCGATTGTCGCTTTAATTCCGGCTTTTTCCACATGGCCGGCAACCTCTGCGATTAAATCGGACATAAACTCTTCCCGGTGTTCGAGACGTTCATGAACTCCATCGACAATTTCTCTGTATTTATCCGGCTCCAAATATCGGAGCGCCAAATCATCTAATTCAATTTTAATCTTGGAAATACCGAGACGGTCTGCAATCGGAGAATAAATATCCATCGTTTCTCTGGATTTTTCTTTCTGCTTTTCCGGAGACATGTATTGGAGCGTTCTCATATTGTGAAGGCGGTCTGCGAGTTTAATTAAAATAACGCGGATATCTTTTGCCATCGCGAGAAACATTTTACGGAGATTTTCCGCCTGCTCTTCAACCTTATCCATATCATAATCCAGTTTGGTCAGTTTCGTCACGCCGTCAACTAAATCTGTGACTTCCTCCCCAAATTCCTGAATCATGCGCGCTCTTGTCACGCTCGTATCTTCCATGACGTCGTGCAGCAATCCTGCCATAATGGATTCCTTATCGAGTTCCAAATCCGCAAGAATCAGCGCCGTGTGAAGCGGGTGGATAATATAAGGCTCTCCTGATTTTCTGCGCTGGTCTCCATGCGCGTCTCTGGCAAATTCATAAGCCTTTTTAATCAGCGCCATCTCGTCTGCCGACGGGTGGTAATGCCTGATTTTGTCTACCAGCCTCGCATATAACTCCTCCGGCAGCGCCTGCTCCTCCTCTTTCGGAATAACGCCATGATTTTCAATTTTTACATTTCTTACTTCTTCACTCATAGACTACTCCACGCTCTTCTATCATTTATGAATATGCTTCTGCTATCAGTATTGTCAAAATAGTAAATCATTTACTCCGCTATGTTATTTCCCCTCATATATCACCACGGATTCCACCGGATAACCCTTCAGTCTTTCCCGTCCTTTTAATCCTGCGAGCTCAATTAAAAACAGACAGCCGACTACTTCGCCGCCGAGTTTTTCAATCAGTTTGATTCCCGCCTCAATCGTCCCGCCGGTGGCAATCAGATCATCTACCAGTAAAACTTTCTGCCCCGGTTTGATAGAATCCATATGCATCTCTATTTCAGCGCTTCCATATTCTAAGTCGTATGATTGGGAAACCGTTTCACAGGGAAGTTTTCCTTTCTTTCGAATCGGAACAAAGCCTTTATGTAAATCTTTTGCTACCGGCATCCCAAAGATAAAGCCGCGGGATTCCAGTCCGGCAATCACATCAATCTCATCTTTCAGCCAGTCCACATGTGCCTCCATGGCATCAATAGCCGTCTTCAATCCATCTGCACTCTGTGTCACGGTTGTAATGTCTCGAAAAATAATCCCCGGCTCCGGAAAATCCGGGATGCTGCGGACATAACTGTCTACTTTTTCTGCCCATTCATTTTCTTTTTCCCTTGTTAATCTTAACTGTTCCTGCATTGTTCTCCTCCCAATCGTCTCTAACAGAATCGTTCGATTACTATCTGAAGATTCTGACAGCCCTGATACTCATGAATCGTCGGGTAAAAAGCCGCCATAAAACGGATGTTATTTTTTCTTCCGGCAATTGCCTTGTCAATCTCTTCCTGACCAAAGCGTTCACGTAAAAACGAGAGAAACTCTTTGCTTCGGTGAAAGATTACCGCCTGAATCCTGCCATATGAAGAATTTTCCACAGTGAGCCGCAACACTTTTTCCCAGACATTCAATTTCAATATTTTGATATCTTTTTCTGCAAAAAGAGGTTTTTCATTGCCACGCCCGCAGGGTTGTATCACCTTTAATTCTTCAACAAGCTGCGTTGTAATATGCTCAAATGGAAGCTGCATATCAATCCATACTTTTAAATATAAATCATCTTCTGTCAAATTACAATTTTCATTTAACAATCTTTGCAGTGTTTCTAAATTTTCTTTTTTTAAAGAAACTCCCGCCGCCATGGCGTGCCCGCCGAATTTCGTAAATAAAGATCTGACCTTCGTAAATTCTTCGAACATATGATATGCCTCAATGGAGCGCCCCGACCCTTTCAATCCATGCTCTGCGTCGGTCAGTACCAATACCGGCTTATAAAAGCGTTCTTTCACTCTCCCGGCAACAATCCCTGCAATACTCTCATGGCATCCCGGAAGATAAAGCACGAGAACCTTATCTTTCCTGTCTTTTGCCATCTCAAAAGCCATCTCTTCATACTTCTGATTCATCGCCTTGCGTTCTTCATTGAGTTTTCTCAGCTCGTCAGCCAGCATCCGTGCCTTTTCTAAATCCTGACACTCCAATAACTGAACCGCCTTTTTTGCTGTATCAAGTCTCCCGCTGGCATTCAGACACGGGCCGAGGACAAATCCCAATCGGTAAGTGTCCATCTGATCCCGTTTCAGATTGCAGGCGTCAATCAGGGCATTGAAACCAACGTCTTTGATTCGTTTCATCTGTTCGAGTCCAAACTGCACCACAATCCGGTTTTCCCCGGTCAGTTCCACAACGTCACAGACTGTTGCAATCGCTGCATACACGAATAAATCATGGAACTTTTCAGGCAGCCGCCCCAACGAATCATAAAGGGCAAAAATCAGTTGGAAAGCTACCATGGCTCCGCAAAGTTCTTTGTATGGATAAGGGCAGTCCGGCTGTTTATGGTCAATGACTGCATCTGCATTCGGAATCAGGTAAATCTTTTCCCCATATTTTTCTTCAAAAGGAACTTCATGATGATCTGTGATAATCACAGTCATTCCTAAAGATTTTGCACATTCCACTTCCTTATAGGCCGCAATTCCATTATCACAAGTCAGGATTGTATCAACTCCATCTTCGTGGGCTTTTTTTATTAACTTTTCATTGATTCCATATCCATCGCGAATCCGGTGGGGAACTACAAGATCTACCCGGGCTCCCAGTTCTTTTAAGGACCGTAGTAATAAATATCCCGAACAAATCCCATCAACATCATAATCACAGATAATCCGAATTTTATTTTTTCCATGGATTTTTATTTTCAACAGTTCCACCGCTGTATCCATATCTTTCAAAAGCCACGGGGAATTCAGCTGATTGATATCCGGATTCAGATATGCTCTGATTTCTTCCTCTCCTACCACGTTTCGATTTCGAATCACTCTTGCCGTAATCGGGCTAATATGAAATTTCGTCGCAATCTCATTAAAATCTGCTTTTTTTGTATGAAGATACCATCGTTCTTTCATTTGATTTACCCACCGTGAAAAAAGAAAGGGTACCGCCTGCCCGGCGATACCCTATAAGAAGTTTTCTTATTGCTCTAATTGTTTGTCATACTTTCTTCCCTTCAGGACATACCACAGGGAACCTGTCACAAATACGGAAGAATACATACCGACAATGATACCGACCATCAAAGGCAGTGTAAATTCCCTAATAGAGGATACGCCCATAATGAAAATCATAAATACCATGACAAAGGTCGTCAATGTCGTATAAATACTTCTCGTCAGTGTCTGCGTAATACTGTTGTTTACAACGTCAATCATCTTATCTCCGCGTTTCATCAGACTGCGGTTTTCACGAATCCGGTCAAAGATGACAATCGTTGCATTGATGGAATAACCCACAATTGTCAACAGGCACGCTATAAATGTCGTACCAACGGTAACACCTGAAATCGCATAAAATCCTACGACGATTAAAACGTCATGAACCAGTGCGGTAACTGCGGCTAAAGCAAACTGAATGTTCTTAAACCGGATCCAGATATAAATCAACATACAGATGGTAGCAAAGATTGTGGCAATCACCGCATCCCGACGCATCTCTGAACTGATTGTATCTGAAATTTCCGTATTTCCAAAGTTTTCCTCTTTATCCACTGCTTTGTAATTATCAATCAGCGTCTTGCGGATTTCGTCAAACTCTTCTTCATTCACCTGTCTTGTCTTAATGGTAAACAGTTTTTTATTGCTGGTATCCTGCTGTCCCTGCACATCAGGTGTATTTAATATCTTTTCAATATCCGGTTTGATTTTATCATTGAAATAGTCAATCGTGTATTCTTTTTCAAATTCCACACTCATGGATATTCCGCCCTTAAATTCGATACTATAATCAAACGGCGAATCGTTTACTACGGTATTGTATCCGATGGAACCCAATCCAACCAAGATTACAATGATGGAAATGGCAAACCAAAGCGCTTTCTTTTGAACAAAGGAAATTGTTCTTTTGACTTTTTCCTTTCCATACAACACCGCTTTCTGGAATCCCATAAAATAGAGCAGCCATACCAGAGCTCTTGAAATGACCAGTGAAGTAAACAGCTGAACTAAAATACCGATTGCCAAGGTCGTTGCAAATCCCTGCACCGTACCGGAACCTCTCCACAACAGTACCAGCGCGGCAATCAGTGTCGTAATATTTCCATCCACAATGGCAGATGTCGCTTTTGAAAAGCCGGTATGGATTGCTGTTTTCACCTGTCTTCCGGCAGCAATTTCCTCTCGGATACGGGCATAAATAATAACATTTGCATCGACCGCCATACCGATATCCAGGATGATACCTGCAATACCCGGAAGCGTCAGCGTCAAATCAAATCCGTTGAGCGCCAGAAGCATCAAAATGACGTAGGCAACCAGTGACAATGCTGCTGCAAACCCCGGAACACGATATACAAAAATCAGGAAAATACAAATCAGGATAAATCCGATTAATCCTGCCTGTAAACTCTTTGACAGCGCGTCATTTCCAAGCTGTGCACTCTGCACGCTGTGGCTTAATTCCTCAATAGAAACCGTCAGGCCACCGATACGGATATTGGAAGCAAGCTGATTTGCTTCATCAATACTGCTCTGTCCATCGATAATCGCCTGTCCGCCGGAAATTGCCTGTTTGATAGTCGGAGCGCTGATAATCTCATCATTGTAGATGATATAGTTCTGCTGTCCCACATATTGGGAAGTCATATTGTAAAATGCATCTCCGCCGCTCTCACTAAAAGTTAAAGAGACAACATACTGTAACTGTTTGGTATCCTGGTCTGTCTGGCTTTCACCCTGAGCGTCCACAACGTCATTTCCGGTGAGCCATACCTGATAATATTGATCGTTTAACTTGATATATTCTTCATTTTTTAACTGTTCTTCCGTAGGCGTCACATCAGATGCAAGGGTACAGAAGTACATTTTACCAGGTTTTCCGAGTTCATCAATCACCTCGTCTGCATCGTAGGCGCCCGGAATGTCAACGGTGATCCGGTCGTTTCCTTCACGATATGCCGTAGCCTCGGTACTAAACTGCTGTACTCTCTTTTCCAGTTTCGCTCTTGTGTCGCTGATTTCTTCATTCGTAGCGCCTTTTTCTACCTGATAAGTGATACTGGTACCACCTTTTAAGTCAAGACCCTGCGTAATGTTTCTGGCGCTTCCTCTGCCGCCAAAATCAGTGTTTCCAATCTTCACATTTGGCAATCCCCACAGTACAATCGCACCTGCAATTACCACGACTAACAGCATTACTACAAATAAAACAATGCTTTTCGTCCTGCTCATTTTCTTGTTCATCTTTAACCTCTTTCTAAACTGCTTTTAAACAGTCTTTTTTATTTTCAGACTTTTGTCTCGTTGTTCCTAATCCTCTGCCAGCGCGGCCTGAATCATAATGGAGTTTTCTACCCTCTTTTTTTCCATTTCACAGCCAATATCGTATGCATCGTTGATATTTCCATGAAAATGATACGCATTTGCCGCACAGCCGCCGCTGCAGTAAAACCTGGCAAAACAGTTCCGGCATTTTTCTTTCGTATAGACATTGCAGAAACCAAACTGCTCCCCAATCTCTTTTCTGACAATTCCATCATTGACATTTCCCATCAGGAACGTTTCATCCCCGACAAACTGATGACACGGATAAAAATCTCCCCATGGAGTCACAGCCAGATATTCTGTTCCGGAACCACATCCTGATAATCGTTTATAGACACAGGGACCCTGGTTTAAATCAATCATAAAGTGGAAGAATTGAAATCCGTTTCCCTCTTTTTTCCGTTTAATATATTCCAGCGCAAGCTTATCATATTCCTCAAAAATCTGCGGAAGGTCTTCTTTTTGGATTGCGTAAGGATCTTCTTCTGGTCCTACAACCGGCTCAATGGATATCTGTTGAAATCCCAGGTCCGCAAAGTGTTTTACATCTTCTGAGAAATCCAGATTGTTTCTCGTAAATGTTCCCCGGATATAGTAATTGGTCTGATTCCGGCTCTCTGCAAGTTTCTGAAACTTCGGTACGATTAAATCATAACTGCCTTTTCCGTTCCGGAAAGGACGCATCCGGTCGTTTACTTCCTTTCTGCCGTCTAAACTCAGCACGACGTTCGACATTTCGCGGTTTAGAAACTCTGCGATTTCGTCGTTTAACAGCACTCCGTTTGTTGTCAGAGTAAACCGGAAACGTTTATGATGTTCTTTTTCAAGGCTTCTGCCGTAAACTACCAGTTGCTTTACAACGTCCCAGTTCATCAGCGGCTCTCCGCCAAAAAAGTCCACTTCGAGATTGACTCTGTTTCCTGAATTTGCTACCAGAAAATCAAGCGCTTTCCTGCCGACTTCAAAACTCATGAGGGCTCTCCTGCCATGATACTCCCCCTCCTCAGCAAAACAATACCGGCACGCCAGATTGCAGTCATGGGCAATGTGCAGACACAACGCCTTGACAACCGGCTGCCTGTTTTCCTGAAACTGTTCAATAAAAGGCCGGTAAATATCTTCTGTAAACAGTTGACCATCACTCTTTAACTGCTCCACTTCCGTTATGGCTTCGCGGATTTCATTCCTGTCGTACTGACCGGACAAATGCTCCACAACCGCTTCCGGAGACAGCGTTTCATAGCAGGCAATAACATCGTAAGTAACATCATCAACGACATGTACCGCGCCGCTTTCCACATCCAGAACAATGTTGTACCCATTGCTCTTATACTGATGAATCACTGTAATTTCCTCCTAATCTCATTATTCGTTTTTAAAACGCACTATAACAGAGTCGAACAGTTCGGCTCTGTTATAGAAATCATTATGTATGAAATTTTAATTATTTATTCTCACAAGTCTGATTTCCAACGGTACAGGAAGTCTTACATGCAGACTGGCATGAAGTCTGGCACTCGCCGCAGCCGCCTTTTTTCATGCTTTCCTTTAATGTTTTTCCTGTTAATGTCTTAATATGTTTCATGGTTTTCCTCCCAATGTATGAATCTGATGTGCCTGAAACGCACAATTCTCATGTTATTATACCATAAGACGCCATAATTTCAACGGATTTTTTTCATCATTCCGGTTGAATTGCAGCGGTCTGTTTTTTGAGCCACTCTCGCTGTTCGCCGTCAAGATATGGTGCAAGCGTTTCATAGACATTCTGATGATACGCATTCAGCCATTCCAGTTCGGATTTTGTGAGCATTTCCGGCGCAATCGCCTCTCTTTCATAAGGCACCATCGTCAGTGTCTCAAATTTCATAAACTGTCCGCAGGCTGTTTTTTCCGCTTTTGCGCACAGAAGCATATTTTCAATTCGGATACCGTACGCTCCTTCGAGATAAAGTCCCGGTTCATCCGAAATCAGCATTCCTTCTTCCAAAACGGTTCCCGTTTTCCCTCCGGCTTCTTTCTGCCGGACGCCCTGCGGTCCCTCGTGGACATTCAGCAGATATCCGACGCCGTGTCCTGTTCCATGATTGTAATCCAGTCCCATTTCCCACAGCGGGCCTCTGGCTAAAATATCTAAATTTACTCCGCTGTATCCGTATTTAAAACGCGCCGCCGCCAGCCGGATATGTCCTTTCAAAACAGCAGTGTAATGGATTTTCTCCTGTTCTGATACCTGTCCGATGACCGCCGTCCTTGTAATATCCGTTGTCCCGTAAAGGTATTGCCCTCCGGTATCCATCAGCACAAACTGATTTGGTTTCAGCGCCTGATTGGTCTGCGCTGTCGGTTCATAATGTACAATTGCCCCATGCGCTCCCGCCGCAACAATCGGTGCAAAACTCTGTCCGAGATAGTGTTCTCCTTCTGAGCGGAACGCTTCCAGCTTTCTGCACACGTCCAGCTCCGTCACGTTTACGCGCTCTTGCTGCGCTTTCGTCTTCAGCCAGTAAAGAAGTTTTGTCACCGCCACGCCGTCCAGAATGTGCGCCTTTTTTACATTCTCCCGCTCAACCGGATTTTTAATTGCTTTGAGCAGAACCGTCGGGCTGACGCCCGAAACCTTCACCGCCTGTTCTGATACCACATTGCAAAGCGCCAGATTGACTGTACTCTCGTCCAACAGCAGCCGGATATTGTCCAATTTTTTAACGTCGCTGTAAACCTGCCCATACGGCGCAATCCGCACGCCGTCTTTGGACAGCCTCTCCTGCAGGGCTTCCTCAATGGTATTCTGATTTCTGTACAAAATTGCTTCATCCTGAAAAACTATTGAATAAGACAAAAATACCGGATTGTAGGCAATATCGCTGCCGCGCAGATTATAAAGCCACGCAATATCATCTAAAGAGGAAAGTAAAACCGCATCCACTTTGTTTTCCCTTAATTTTTCCCGCACAATTTTCAATTTTTCTTTTCTACTCTGTCCGGCAAACTTCTCCGGCAGTTCCCAGACTGGCGTTTGCGGAAACGGCGGCCGGTCTTCCCAGAGTGTTCCCGCCAAATCCTTCGTTTCCACATACCGGATTTCAAGCGCTTTTAATTCCTCTTTGAGCCGGCGGATTGTTTCAACTCTCATCGTTCTTCCGTCGTAGCCGACACAGGAATGTTTTGCAAGATTCTGTTTCAGGTAACTTCTGATTGTGGGAACCTGTTCTTCTCCCATTTTCATCAGGGTAATTCCCGTATTTTCAAGCTGCTGCTCCGCCTGAAGAAAATATCTTCCGTCCGTCCAGAGCCCCGCCCAATCCCTGAGAACTAACAGCGTTCCCGCAGAACCGGTAAAACCGGAGAAGTATTCCCGGCATTTAAAATAATCACTGACATATTCGGAACCGTGAAAATCGTCGCTGACAATCAGATACGCGTCCATCCGATAGGTCTCCATCTGTTTCCGAAGCAGTTTGATGCGTTGTGATATTGAATTCATCTGTTTATTCCTCTGTAATTGAATATTTTCTAACTAATCATACCACCGAACGTGCCGCCAATCAATGAAGGAACAATCATTTTTACCAGCCCGATGGAACCCGACGTAATATTTCCCTTCACCGCAAAGGCAATGATTACAATCAGCAGTACATAGAGCGCGCCCGCCAAAAACCCCCACAAAAATTTCTGTTTTCCCATTGCCTTTCCGGCGGTAAATCCTCCTGCAAAGGACGACAGCGCATAAATTCCGATAATAAAATAAGTAATGGTCTGGTCTGTCGGCGTCATTTTCAGTACAATAAAGGCGGCGGCAAAGATTAAAATTGCGCTGAGAACCATCTCTACCAGCAATATTTTTCCCATCGTAAAACACTTTTTCTTTAAAGACATGTTATCTCCCACTAAAAATTCTTTATAAATTTATATTGATTATTGTCCATATTTATGCCCTGTTTCTTGACTTTGGGATAAGGGTTTTGTAAAATCATTGCAACAGGACTATTTACAGATTATGTAAATAGAATAAATTAAGGACTTTTGTCCTGAAAATGTTTAGGAGGAACTCTATGGGACCCAGTGACATAGCCCTGCTATGTATTCTATTGATTTTGTTACTTTCATCAGCGTTTTTTTCATCGGCAGAGACCGCGCTTACGACATTCAGCAAAGTGCGTCTCCGTATGCTGATTGAAGATGGGAACAAACGCGCCCTTGTCTTGGAAAAGGTGCTTTCCAATCCGTCAAAAATGCTGAGCACTGTTCTTATCGGCAACAATATCGTAAATATTGCCGCTTCTTCTATCACAACGATTTTTACCCAGCACGTATTCAACGACTGGTTTATCAGTATCGGCGTCGGCGTTCTGACGTTTCTGATTATTATTTTTGGCGAGATTGTTCCCAAAACGATTGCGTCCATGCACGCAGAACCGATGGCGCTTTCTTATGCAAAAATAATCCGGTTTTTAATGACTGTTTTGACGCCGGTGATTTTCATATTAAATTTATTTTCAACGGTTATTTTGAAACTGTTCCGTGTGCGGGTAAATCTGAATTCCGGCACGATTACCGAGGATGAACTCCGCACGATTATCGACGTCAGCCAGGAAGAAGGAATTATCGAGGAAGAAGAACTCGACATGATTCACAATGTGTTTGATTTTGGCGACACCTGCGCAAAAGACATTATGGTGCCGAAGGTTGATATTACAATGCTTCCAATCGATGTCAGTTACCGGGATTTGATTTCGGCAGTACAGGAAGACAAATACACCCGTATGCCGATTTACAAAGAGACGACCGATAACGTCGTCGGAATTATCAATATCAAAGATTTTGTCATCAATCAGGTCGATGAATCCAACTTTGACATCAGCGCCTTAATGCGCGAACCGTACTATACAATCGGCACAAAAGAACTCAACGACCTGCTTTTGGAAATGCGCGGAAACGATACCGGCATCTGTATTGTCCTCGACGAATACGGCCAATGCGAGGGACTGATTACTTTAGAAGATATTATTGAAGAAATTATCGGGGAAATCCGCGATGAATTTGACGAAGCGGAAAAGAAGGTCATCCGGAAAATCAGCGATACCGATTATATCGTGCAGGGTTCCATCAACCTCGACGATTTCAATGAGGAACTGGAAACCGAAATTGATTCCGAGCATTACGAGTCACTTGGAGGCCTGATTATCGAACAACTGGAGCGCCTCCCGCAAAAAGGCGACTCCGTAACGATTGACAACTGCAAACTGACTGTCATTAAGATGGACGACAAGAGAATTGACTACGTGAAGGTTCAGTTAATTCCAAAAGAAGAACCGGAACCGTCTGGCAAGGAAAGCGCTCCGGAAGAAAAAGACGCATAAAAAAGCTGATAGGCTGACAGTTTATATTATTTCTGACGCGGCTATTCGATGAAAAGAACATTCTGCTTTTGGCGGAATGTTCTTTTTTGCTTCTATTTATCCGAATTACATGTGTATTTGTGCAAAAAAAACAAATTTTTCATGTAAAAGTCTCTCGCAACACATGGGTGGCGGGCAAATTTACATGTATATTTGTGTGAAAAAGCAGATTTTACATGTAAAATTAGTTTGCAATACATGAGTAGCGGGGCGAATTTACATGTGTATTTGTGCGAAAAAGCAAATTTTACATGTAAAATTCTCTCGCAACACATGTGCGGCGGGCGAATTTACATGTATATTTGTGTGAAAAAGCAAATTTTACATGTAAAAGGCCTTGCAATGCATGAGTAGCGGGGCGAAATTACATGTATTTTTTTGTAAAAAAGCTAATTTTACATGTAAAAGTGCCTCGCAATGCATGGGTGACGGGGCGAAATTACATGTATTTTTGTGTGAAAAAGCAGATTTTACATGTAAAATTCTCTCGCAATGCATGGGTGACGGAGCGAATTTACATGTATGTTTTTGTAAAAAAGCAAGTTTTACATGTAAAATGCTTTGCAATACATTAGTGGCGGGGCAAAATTACATGTATTTTTATGTGAAAAAGCAAATTATACATGTAAAAATCTCTTACTACGCGTGAAATGTGTTATAATAACGAGGAAAAGGCACTGACGCCTGCGTCAGAAGGCATTTGACGAGTAACCGCCATCGAGACGCCAGTCAAGATGGTATTATAGAATAAATTCACGTATGGAGGATAAAATCATGGGAGAAGTTATAGGGTATTCCATTCTGGGGATTGCAGCCATATTGATTGTCGCGTTTACGATACTGTCAGATAAGGATGAAAAAGAACGCAAAAAGAGAATGGAAAAAAACGGATTTGTATGGAAGAAGCGCTGCTGTTGTCCTTATTGCGGTTCCGAAGACTATGCCTCTTTTCAAAATCAGATATATCGCGGATCGAATACAAACTCTACAGTGAAATACTCTGTGCATCTGAATCCGTTCAGACCTTTGATTAAGAGGAAAGAAAGCGTTGTGAGCAGACCTAAGGTAACAACCGAAACTATGTATCAATGCCAGTCATGTGGAAGTTCCTTTAGGACTCCTAATGGAAAATGGATTCATAAAAAACAATAGCGTTTACCTCCATCCGACGATAAAAAACTCCGGAAAAATCATTTTCCGGAGTTTTTTATATATCTCTGTTTTATTTTTCGTTTCTATCTCTGAAACAACCTGCTGCAATCATATGGTTTTTACAGTTTTTCCCATAATTTACCCTGTTTTTCTTCACAGTACATGCAGCTGTACATTGCATTTTTCCGATCCGTCAGCACAAAAACATGTTCCAATTCCTGCTCAACGGAGGTAATGCAGCGGGGATTTCTGCAATGCAGGACATTTGTGATTTTCTGCGGAAGCCGCAGTTCTCTTTTTTCCACTAAAATTCCATTTTCGATGATATCCACAGTAATGTTGTGGTCAATAAATCCAAGCACGTCAAAATCGACAATGTCGAGCGGGCCTTCCACTTTAATAATGTCCTTCCGCCCCATTTTTTTGCTGCGCGCATTTTTAATAATGGCAATCTGGCAGTCCAGTTTTTCCAAATTCAGATAATTGTAAATTGCCATAGAGCGCCCTGCCTGGATATGGTCTAATACAAATCCATTGTTAATCTGATCTACATTTATCATACGTCCACCTCCAGCAATGTTAAAATCAACGCCATGCGCACATATACACCGTACTGAGCCTGTTTAAAATATACCGCTCTCGGATCATCATCCACTTCTACTGATATTTCATTGACCCTCGGAAGCGGGTGCAGTACCAGCATATCTTTCTTTGCCAGCTTCATTTTTTTACGGTCCAGAATAAAGCTGTCCTTTAAACGAATATAGTCTTCCTCGTTAAAGAAACGTTCTCTCTGTACTCTTGTCATGTAGAGAATATCCAGTGTTCCTATCACATCTTCCAATTTTGTGACTTCTTCGTAGGATGCTCCCGCATTTTCTATGGTTTCAATGATATAGTCCGGAACTTTTAACTCTTTCGGAGAAATCAACACAAACTTGACATTTTCATATCGCAGCAGGGAATGAATCAGGGAATGTACGGTTCGTCCGAATTTTAAATCCCCGCAAAGTCCAATGGTTACATTTCCAAGCGTGCCTCTCAAAGATTTAATCGTCAGCAAGTCTGTCAGGGTCTGGGTCGGATGCTGATGCCCTCCATCTCCGGCGTTGATGACCGGAATTCCGGAGTGGTTTGCGGCTACCAGCGCGGCGCCCTCTTTCGGGTGGCGCATTGCACAGATATCTGCATAGCAGGAAATGACCCGAATCGTATCTGAAACGCTTTCCCCTTTTGCCGCAGAACTGGATGTCGCTTCCGAAAAGCCCAACACCTGTCCGCCGAGATTGAGCATTGCAGTCTCAAAACTTAAGCGGGTTCTTGTACTCGGCTCATAAAATAAGGTTGCAAGTTTTTTTCCTTTACAGACTTCTTTGTACTTGTCCGGATTTTTTTCTATATCTCCAGCTAATGCCAGGAGCCGGTCAAGCTCTTCCACGGAAAAATCCAATGGGCTGATTAAATGACGCATTTTTTCCTCCTCGTATTATTTTATTTGATTGATATGGTCTATCGTTGATTTTCTACAAATGAGTAAGGCTGTAAGCCGGGTTCTGTCTTGGATAATCATCTATCTAGACGTACTGTTGCCAATACGTTCAAGCAACCTACCCGAAAACATGGCGGGCCACCTTTTCGTTTTCTGTTCGGTCTTGCTTCGAGTGGGGTTTACATTGTCCCATACTGTCACCAGTATGGCGGTAGTCTCTTACACTGCCATTTCATCCTTACCTGCATATGCAGGCGGTTTCATTTCTGTTGCACTTTCCTTAGAGTTGCCTCCACTGGCCGTTAACCAGCACCCTGCCCTATGAAGCCCGGACTTTCCTCACCTGCGTGCTTTCGCCAATAGCAGCTGCGATTATCCACCTTACTCAACATATAAAGTTATCATATGTTTTGTATTTTTTCCATAGTATTTTGTATATTTTGTAGTTTTTCCCAGATTTTTTCGACATCCCCGCTATGCGATTCTTTTGCAATCCCGTAAACCTTTAAAAACTGTTTTTCCTGTTTTGTCAAATATTCCATCAGCACATTGTCTTTATGCTCTATCAGTTTTCTTCCATAAATCAGTTCCGTTTCGTCATAAGGACGTTCTTTGCCATGAACAACTTTCATGACAGTATAATATTTCCCGCTGTCTTTGAGCATTGTCTCATCCACGACGCAAAAATGATTCTGCCAAAGATAACGGCGCAGTACTTCCGGATTTTTTTGCGGTGACAAAATAAACTCTTTCACTGTATCATTGACTTTTGAATTTCTTAAAATCTGAACAATGAGTTCGCCACCCATTCCGGAAATTATGACGCTGTCCGCCTGTCCTGGCCGGAGTTTTTCCATCCCGTCTGAAAGACAGACGGTAATCTGCTGTGCAAGACCTTCCCGTTTAATGTTTTCCCTCGCCGCTTTTAAAGGTCCCTCATTGATATCCATTGCATAAGCCTGCGGGCAGATATGATTTTTTACGAGATAAATTGGAACATACCCATGATCGGTTCCAATATCCGCTGCCACATATCCTCTTGTCACAAATCCTGCCACTGTAAGCAGTCGTTTTGAAATCATTTGTTTTCTGTCCTCTAATTACTGATATTATCGTCTTGATTTAACTTTTAATCCAGTTGAATATGAATTTTCTGCAATTCGTTCTGCTGTTTGATGATCTGCTGCAATTCCGCAATATTGTCGACATTTGCCGCGCGATAATCTAAGGCAGCTTTTTTAATTCTGTAAACTGCGTCATTGACCGCACGCTCCAACTGTCCTATGCTCAAATCAGACTGTATCGGAGAAACGAATAATTCTGCTACTTTTTTATGTTCCTCTTCATCTTCAAAATAATTGATAATCTGCGCAGGATTTGCTTTTCCCTGCTGCATCTGTTCCCAAAACAAAACCGCTACCTTTTTATAAAACGGATCGATAAAATCTTCTGGAGATAGAATCTTTGCCACCTTTTCAAACCATTGATTCCGGTCCAGCAGATAAGCCAGAAGAATGCGCTGGGTCTGAACCGCCGCATCTTCTTTTTTTACTTTCCGACTCTTTTTTTGTTCTTCATTGATGACTGTGTCCGTCCTGCCGGCATAGGACAGTCCTTTTTTCCTTACCAGTTTTGAAAGACCATCCTTTGGAATCTGATAAGCATCGCAGACCGCCTCTAAATAATTTTGCCGCTCCATTTCATCTTCAAATTCCAAAAGCATTTCCGCCACTTTGTTATAAAACTTTGTCTTTTCCTGCGGATCATTTAAATGATAGGAAGACTGTTCTGCACCAACCTCGAAAATAAAGAAATTCACCGCTTCTTCAATCCGCTTTTCATAAGCTTCTTTTCCGAGATTTTTAATAAATTCATCCGGGTCTTTATAGGGTTTCATATTCAAAACTCTGATGGCAAGTCCTGCATCTTTTAAGTATGGGATTGCCCGGAGCGCCGCCTTAATTCCCGCTTCATCACTATCGAAAGTCAGAACCACTTCGTCGGCATACCGCTTAATTAATAATGCATGCCGGGAAGTAAAAGCAGTCCCCAGTGCTGCCACTGCGTTTTGAAATCCGGCCTGATGCAGACTGATTACATCCATATACCCTTCACAGATGAGCAGATAATTTTTTCTTGAACTCCTCGCCACATTCAGGCCATAGAGATTTCTGCTCTTATCAAAAACCTTTGTTTCCGGCGAGTTTAAATACTTCGGCCTGGCATCTCCCATGACTCTTCCGCCAAAGGCAATCACACGGTTATTGACATCCATGATTGGAAACATGACACGGTTCCAAAACTTGTCCGTCACGCCCTTTTTTTCATCAAATGTAAATAATCCGGTTTCCCGCAGTTCCTGATCTTTGTAACCCTTTGATTTTAAATACTGATACAGATGGTTGCTGTATTTATCAGAATAGCCCAGTCCGAATTTTACAATTGTCTCATCAGAAAGCGCCCTGTTTTTCAAATAGGCGTACGCTGTCTTTCCCCGGTCCGATTTTAACAGATAATGAAAATATTTTGCCGCCTCTGTATTGATTTCTATGATTTTCGATTTTAAATCTTTTTCCAGTTTTGCCTCTTTGGAATACTCCATCTGGGGCAGTTCTATTCCGGCACGCTTTGCCAAAACCTGCATTGCCTCAATAAACGTATAATTTTCATATTTCATCAAAAAGGAAATGACATTTCCCCCTTCGCCGCAGCCAAAACAGTAATACATCTGTTTCTGGGGAGATACGGAAAACGACGGGGATTTTTCATTGTGGAACGGACAGAGCCCAAAATAAGAACTTCCCTTTTTCTGCAGTTTTACATAATCGCCAATCACATCCAATATATCATTGTCAGTCCTTACCTGTTCAATGATATCGTCAGAATAATACATAATGCTCTCCTAAATTCTCCAAAATTTTGGAACAAAGATTTTTTCAAACACAGCCACAGAGTATTGATCGCTCATACCTGCAATATAATCCGCAGCGACCTGCGCCTCTTTTTCGCCGCGTTCTTGAATCAAATAACGAAATTCATCCGGCAGCTGCTCTGGGTGTTTCAAATAATATTCATAAAGCGAAACCAGCATCGCTTCCGCTTTTCCTTCTTCACTTTTTGCTATGGGATTTTTATAGACATGTTCAAACATATAGGCGCGAAGCCCCATCATTGCCTGCTCTCCCTCCGGCGACATCACAATATCATTTTTTTCATAACTGTTGTTTACGATATCATGAATCAGAAAATCAAGTCTGCTCTTTGTCGATGTTCCCAGCACATCCGTATATTTTTTTGGAATATCTTCTTCACTGATGATTTTCCCTCGAATTGCATCGTCAATATCATGATTAATGTAAGCAATTTTATCAGACAGGCGCACAATTTTTCCTTCCAGTGTAGAAGGTTTTCCACTTGTGCAGTGGTTCAAAATCCCATCCCGTACCTCTTTGGTCAGGTTCAGCCCCCGACCGTCATTTTCCAAGAGTTCCACAACGCGGATACTTTGCTTATAATGCTGAAATCCATTCAGGCAGGCGCTGTTTAACGCTCGTTCGCCTGCATGTCCAAACGGGGTATGCCCCAAATCATGTCCGAGGGCAATCGCTTCCGTCAAATCTTCATTTAGCCGCAGTGATTTTGCAATCGTCCGTGCAATCTGCGAAACCTCTAAGGTATGGGTCAGCCGCGTGCGGTAATGGTCTCCCATCGGCGCAAGAAAAACCTGCGTCTTATGTTTTAACCGGCGAAATGCTTTGCAGTGAATAATCCGGTCTCTGTCACGCTGATAAACTGTTCTCATATCGCTCGGTTCTTCTTCGCGGTCCCGCCCCTGGCTATTCACACTAAATGAGGCATATGGGCTTAAAATCTGCTGTTCCAGCAGTTCATTCTGCTCCCGAATATTCATCATCTCCACCTCCCGTCCGTAACTATACAAATTATACAATAAATTTGTCAAAAGAAAAAGGGTTCTTTCCCGATTCGGATTGATTAATTAATAAAATCGGTTGACACTCATTGCCAATTATGATAATATCTTTTTTGCGTGTAAAAACGTATGCGGAAGTGTCGGAACTGGCAGACGAGCAAGACTAAGGATCTTGTGAGCAATGCG